>NZ_JAAZUH010000005.1 GCF_013185915.1 Stenotrophomonas bentonitica
TGACCGCTGGCAACGTTTCGCTTGCTTTAAAACAATTGATATGTTGCTTGATCAAACGTCTGCAAGATGGACATACATCCTTCCTGCAGGCGCCTTCACAAGATACCTGCGCATACTGTCAAAGAACCTTGGAGTCGGCCTCAGCGCCTTCCTCCGTGTGCCCCGACGTTTCCGTCGTTGCGAGCCGCCCATTATAGCCGGCAAATCCGCTTCGTCAACACCTTTTTTCAAGGCCGTTTCGCCGTAGCGAAACGTTGTTGCCGATGCTGCTTCGTCGTTGCAACCCGAAGGTCTTTTCGTCGAAGCGAGCCGCCTATTATGTCAGGCTTTTCGTTTCCGTCAACACCTTCTTTCGAAGAACTTGGCGTCCTGTTCCTTCGCGGTTGCCGCCTTGCGGTGGCCCCTGCGTCGGGGGAGGGAAAGTATGTCCCGAACCGGGTCGTTTGTGAAGGGGGTCCGTGACTTTTTTTCACGAAACTGTGCATTCATTCATGCCAGCCCCGCGCTCGAAGGCGCGGAACCCTTGTGGCGCTTAGGCGGCCACCAGCAACACGCGGGCGAAGTTGCGCTTGCCGACCTGCAGCAGGCCTTCAAAGCCGGGCACGAACAACTGCTGGGCGTCGGCTACTACTACGCCATCCACCTTCACCGCGCCTTCCTTGAGCTTGCGCGAGGCCTCGGAATTGCTCGGGGTGACGCCAGCGGCGGTCAGCAACGCACCAATACGCAGGCCCTCGGCCGGAATCGCCACTTCCTGCAGCGGCAGCAGGGTCACGTCGCCCTGCCCGGTCACGGCGGCGTTCCAGCCGGCAATGGCCAGTTCGGCAGCGTCGGCGTCATGGAAGCGGGTGGTCAGTTCACGGGCCAGGCGCAGCTTGATCTCGCGCGGGTTGAGGCTGCCGGCGGCGACCTGCTCACGCAGGCTGACGGCCTCGGCCTGGCTGATGTCGAAGGACAGCAGCTCGATCCAGCGCCACATCAGGTCGTCGCCGATCTTCATGGTCTTGGTGACCATGTCGATGGCCGGCTCGCTGATGCCGATGTAGTTGTTGAGCGACTTGGACATCTTGGCCACGCCGTCCAGGCCTTCCAGCAGCGGCATGGTCAGCACGATCTGCGGCTTCTGGCCGTAGTGCTCCTGCAGGCCACGGCCCATCAGCAGGTTGAACTTCTGGTCGGTGCCGCCCAGTTCGACGTCCGCTTCCAGTGCCACTGAGTCGTAGCCCTGGACCAGCGGGTACAGGAACTCATGCAGGGCAATGGACTGCTGGGCGGCGTAGCGCTTGGCGAAATCGTCGCGCTCGAGCATGCGCGCCACGGTGTGCTGGCCGGCCAGGCGGATCATGTCGGCCGCGCCCATCTTGCCGAACCACTCGGAATTGAAGCGCACTTCGGTCTTTTCGCGGTCCAGCACCTTGAACACCTGCTCTTCATAGGTGCGCGCGTTGGCCAGCACGTCGTCCTTGCTGAGCGGCTTGCGGGTGGCGTTCTTGCCGGAGGGGTCACCGATCATCCCGGTGAAGTCGCCGATCAGGAAGATCACCTGGTGGCCGAGGTCCTGGAACTGGCGCAGCTTGTTGAGCAGCACGGTGTGGCCCAGGTGCAGGTCCGGGGCGGTGGGGTCGAAGCCGGCCTTGACCCGCAGCGGGCGGCCGCTTTCCAGCCGCTGGCGCAGCTCCTCGATCTTGAGGACTTCGTCGGCGCCACGGCCGATCTGGGCAAGGGCTTGTTCAATCGAGGACACGTGCAACTCCCGGCGATGCCTTATTTACATGAATGACGTTAAGTACAAGTTAACCGCAAGCGCTTCACAAAAGCCAATAGGCACAAGGGTTTGACGCGGTATTTATACCTGTCTATGTTACCGACGTTTGGGCCCGTGATCCGGGTCAGCCAGGAACTTATCGACGATGCTGAATACCGATCAAGGCCGAGCGCGCAAGCAGCGCTTCAAGGAACGCCTTCACGTTCTCCACGACACCGCCCTGCATCGGAAGCTTCGCCAGCACCTTCCCGCGGCCTTCAACGAGCGTTGGACCCGCCGCCACTGGATGCATGCCAGCCTGTTCGCCACCATCGGCGCGCTGGTGGCCACGATCGTGCCGGGCTTCTCGCACACCATCGACGCCCCCTACTCCCTCAGCCATTCCACGCTCGCCCTGCCGTTGCCGCCGCTGTCCCAGGAGCGCATGAAGCAGGTGCCCGGCGACAGCTGGCAGGTGCTGCGCGTGCAGCGCGGCCAGACCCTGAGCGACCTGTTCGACGAGGCCGGCATTCCGGCCACGGTGATGCACCAGGTGCTGGACCACCCGGGCGTGCGCGATTCGCTGGTGAAGCTGCGCCCCGGTACCGAGATCGGCTTCGACCTGCCGCTGTCCGGCGAGCTGCGCACCATCCGCTATGACCGCGACGGCGACAACCGCGTGGAGCTGAGCCTGAAGGACGGCAAGATCACCGAGAAGGTCAGCAAGCGCGAGAGCTCCACCCGCCGGGTGGTGACCAGCGGCGAGATCACCAGTTCGCTGTATGCGGCCGCGCGCAAGGCCGGGCTGTCGCCGTCGGCGATCGCGACCATGACCGACGAGATCTTCAAGTACGACATCGACTTCTCCAAGGACCTGCAGCCGGGCGACCGCTTCAGCGTGGTCATGGACGAAACCTGGCGCGAAGGCGAGAAGGTGGACACCAGCAAGATCCTGGCGGCGACCTTCACCTCGGGCGGCAAGACCTACAGCGGCTTCCGCTTCGACCGCAACGGCAAGAGCGAGTACTTCGACGTCAGCGGCCGCCCGCTGAAGAAGAGCTTCATCCGCATGCCGATCCCGTTCGCGCGCCTGAGCTCCACCTTCGGCGCGCGCAAGCACCCGGTGCTGGGCAAGATGCGCATGCACAAGGGCGTGGACTACGCCGCGCGCACCGGTACCCCGATCATGGCCGCCGGCGATGCACGCGTGCAGTTCGCCGGCGTGCAGCGCGGCTACGGCAACGTGGTGATCCTTGACCACGGCAAGGGCCACACCACCCTGTACGGGCACATGTCGCGCTTCGGCAAGATCAAGACCGGCCAGCGCGTGGCGCAGGGCACGGTGATCGGCTACGTCGGCTCGACCGGCCTGGCCACCGGCCCGCACCTGCACTACGAATTCCGCGTCAATGGCGTGCACCGCAACCCGCTGTCGGTGACGATGCCACCGCCGGAGCCGCTGCAGGGCAGCGAGCTGGTCGCCTTCCGTGCGCAGACCGCGCCGGCGCTGGCGCGCATCCAGGGCATGGAGAAGCTGATCTACGCCGACGCCAGCCCGGCGCCGAAGACCGACAAGGCCGTGACCACCACGGCCAGCGCCGCCAAGCCGGCCAAGGGCACCCGCGGCTGATCGCTGGGTGGTGCATTGACGGCGGCAACAGGTTGCGCGGAAGCTGCACGCACCCTGTTGAACCGCCTGGCCATGACCGCACCTGATTCCGCTACCCCGCTCTACCTGGGCCTGATGTCCGGCACCAGCGCCGATGGCATCGATGCCGCGCTGGTGCAGTTTCCCGAGCGCGGCGGCTGCCGCTTCGTGCAGGGCCTGACCCATGCCTGGGACCCGGCCCTCCGCGCTGAGCTGGTGGCGCTGGGCGAAGGCGGCGAGCTGGGTTCACTGGATACGCTGGGCCGGATCGACGCGCAGATCGGCATTACGTTCGCGGCCGCTGCCAACCGGCTGCTGGAACAGGCCGGGCTGGACCCGACCCGGGTGGCGGCGATTGGTTCGCATGGGCAGACCGTGCGCCACCGGCCGTTGGCCGATCCGGCCTTCACCTGCCAGCTGGGCGATGCGAACCGGATTGCCGAGCTGACCGGGATCACCACCGTGGCCGATTTCCGCCGCCGCGACGTGGCCGCCGGCGGGCATGGGGCGCCGCTGATGCCGGCCTTCCACCTGGCCATGCTGGGCACCGCCGATGAAGACCGCGCGGTGTTGAACCTGGGCGGGATCGCCAACCTGACCCTGATTCCGCGCGAGGGAACCCCGCGCGGGTTCGATACCGGCCCGGCCAATGCGTTGATGGATGCGTGGTGCGAGCGGCATCGCGGGGTGCCGTTCGATGCGGACGGGGCGTTCGCGGCCAGTGGGCGGGTCGATGAGGAGGTGTTGGCGCAGTGGCGTTCCGAGCCGTGGTTCGCGCTGCCGCCGCCGAAGAGCACCGGGCGCGAGCAGTTCCATCTGGCGTGGGCCGAGGCGGCGCTGGAAGGCCGCGGGCTGGCGCCGGCGGATGTGCAGGCGACCCTGCTGGAGTTGACGGCGGCCACCGTGGCCGATGCATTGCTGGCGAACCTGCCGGGGGCCAAGCGGGTGCTGGTGTGCGGTGGCGGGGTGCGCAATCCGCAGCTGCTGCGGCGGCTCAGCGCGCGGTTGCCGGAGGTGGTTGTGGAGTCCAGTGCCCTGCACGGGCTGGACCCGGACTACCTGGAGGCGATGGGGTTTGCTTGGTTGGCGCACCGGACCTTGCGGGGGCTGCCTGGGAATCTGCCGAGCGTTACCGGGGCGCGCGGGCCGCGGATTTTGGGGGCGATTTATCCGGCTTGAGGCGGTGAAGCGCCGGTGTCGATCCGGGGTCATGCCGTAATCGGTTGTGGGGAGTGCGTCGGCGGTCGACTGGGGTGCGACCCTACCGAAGCAGCGTGCGCAGCGGGGGAGTCAGAAGGCTTTGACGTCGGGTAGCGCCTGCAGGGCCGCGATGGCTTCGGCCAGGGCGTTTACTTCGGGGTCGTGGAAGCCGCTGCGGACTTCCAGTTCGCTGGCGAACAGGCCCTGTTCGAGCAGGACGATGCAGGTGTGCTCGCGGGTCCAGCCGCGCGCGACGGCAACCCGGCGGATGCGCTCGTTGAGCAGCGGATCCAGGTCGCGCAGCACTAAGTCAGCCATGTGTTTTCCCCTGTTGGCAACGCACCGCCCCCACGGCACCACGGGGTCGATCATGGCCCACGCAGCGGCGTGGGGCAACCACGGGTCCCGGCGGAGCCATGGTCAGGTGCTGCTGCGGTCGCGGATGCGCGGCCAGAGCCAGACCAGCAGCAGCAGCGTCGGCAGCACCGTGGCCGAGCTGAGGATGAAGAAGGTGCTGTAGGAGGTGGCTTCGACGATGTAGCCGGAGGCGCCGCCCACGAACTTGCCGGGCAGGTTGGCCAGCGAGACCAGCAGGGCGTACTGGGTGGCGGTGAAGTTGCGGTCGGTCAGCGAGGACATGAAGGCTACCAGCACCGTGCCGGCAAAACCCTGGAACAGGTTGTCCGCGCTCAGTGCGGCGTAGAACGCCCACAGCTGGCCGGGGTTGTGCGCCATCAACAGGAACGCCAGGTTGGACAGCGCCACGCCGAGCGCGGCCACCAGCAACATGCGACGGAAGCCGAAGGCCGCCACCGCGATGCCACCGACGAACGCGCCGCCGATGCCCATCCAGACCCCGAACAGCTTGGACACCGTGGCGATATCCGCCTTGGTGAAGCCCGAGTCCAGGTAAAACGGGCCGGCCATCACGCCGATCACCTGGTCGGGGAACTTGTACAGGCCCACGAAGGCGAGCAGCACAAGCGCCAGTACCACGCCGTTGGTGGTGAAGAAGCTGGCGATGGGTTGCCAGAACGCACCGAAGAAATCGATGCGGCGCTGCATCCGCACTTCCGGCTGGGCCGGCTCGCGGCAGAACAGGGTGGTGGCGATCGGCAGCACCATCAGCGAGGCCATGGCCAGGTAGGCCACGATCCAGCCTTCGAACTGGGCCAGGTACAGGGCGCCGGCACCGGCGAGGATCAGGCCGATGCGGTAGCCCAGCGTGTAGGTGGCGGCGAGCGCGGCCTGCGCGCTCTCCGGCGCGATTTCGATGCGGTACGCGTCCACCACCGAATCCTGGGTGGCGCCGGCGAACGAGGCCACCAGCACCCACAGCACCAGCGGGGTAACGCCCAGTTCGGGACGCACGAACGCCAGGGCGAACAGGCCGCCGGTGACGCCGACCTGCGAGGCCAGCAGCCAGGAACGGCGGCGGCCGAGGAAGCCGATCAGCGGGAACGCGTAGCGGTCGATCAGCGGCGCCCAGACGAACTTCAGCAGGTAGAAGAAGCTGGCCAGGCTGATCAGGCCGATGCTGCCCAGGTCCAGCCCGACGTCACGCAGGCGGGTGGAAAGGGTCTGCGAGGCGATCAGCAGGAACGGCAGGCCGCTGCCAAAGCCCAGGAACGCCATGGTCAGCGCCGAGGGCGTGCCGAACGCGCGCTTGATGCCGGCCCAGCCCTTGTAGGACACCGGCGCCGCCGCTTCACTCATGGGGCGTAGTCCACCGTGAACGGGGCATGGTCGGAGAAGCGCTCATCGCGGTAGATCGAGCAGCCGCGCAGGCGCTCGCGCAGGCCGGGGCTGACGAACTGGTAGTCGATGCGCCAGCCCACGTTGTTGGCCCGGGCCGCGCCGCGGTTGCTCCACCAGGTGTAGTCCTCGCCGGTGGGATGCAGCAGGCGGTAGGCGTCGGTCCAGCCTTGGCCGGCGCCGACATCCAGCGCCTGGCCGGCGTCCACGCACTGGCCGTTGAGCCAGTCGCGCTCGGGCGGCAGGCAGCCGGAGTTCTTCTGGTTGGACTTCCAGTTCTTGATGTCCAGCGCCGAACGCACGATGTTCCAGTCCCCGCAGAGCACGTAGTCGCGGCCGCTGGCCAGCCACTCGGCCAGGATCGGGCGCAGCCATTCCATCACTTCGTACTTGAAGCCCTGGCGCAGGTCGCCCGAGCTGCCCGAGGGGATATAGAAGGAGACCACGCTGAGGTTGCCGTAGCGGGCCTCGATGTAGCGGCCTTCGTCGTCGAACGGGGCCCAGCCCAGCGAGGTGATGACCTGGTCGGGCTCACGCTTGCTGTAGATGGCCACGCCGCTGTAGCCCTTCTTGGTGATTGCGTCACGGTAGAAGCAGTGGTGGCCGTCCGGACGGAACATCGGGTCGGTCAGCTGGTCTTCCTGCGCCTTGGTCTCCTGGATGCACAGCACGTCGGCGTCCTGGGCACGGAACCACTCGAGAAAGCCCTTGGTGGCGGCGGAACGGATGCCATTGGCGTTGAAACTGATGATGCGCATGCTGACCCGGATACAAGAGCGGTAACCGACAAAGCATACCGGGTTGCCCGGCCCATCGGCTGGCCGGATCCGGCCATCGCAGCGGCCTGCGGCAGGGGGTCACGAGCCTGAATTGGCAGGGATGCATTAGCATCTGCGCTCCAAGAGAATTGAATAGAGCTTCAGATGAGCGACCACCGTTACCGTTTCCTGCAGCTGGCGCTGACCGCCGATGCGCTGCGTTTTGGCCAGTTCACCCTCAAGTCGGGCCGCCTGAGCCCCTACTTCTTCAATGCCGGCCGTTTCGATTCCGGCGCCAAGATGACCCAGCTTGCCGCCTGCTACGCCGATGCGGTGGAAGCCACCGGACTGAAGTTCGACGTTGTGTTCGGCCCGGCCTACAAGGGCATTCCGCTGGCCACCGCCACCGCCTGCGAGTTCGCCCAGCGCGGCCGCGACCTGCCGCTGAGCTTCAACCGCAAGGAAGCCAAGGCGCATGGCGAGGGCGGCAACCTGATCGGCGCGGACATGAACGGCAAGCGCGTGCTGATCGTGGACGACGTGATCACCGCCGGCACCGCCATCCGTGAGGCGCTGACCATCATCAAGCAGGCCGGTGGCACCCCCGCCGGCATCGTGGTGGCGCTGGACCGCCAGGAGATCGCCTCGGAAGAAGACCGCCGTTCGGCCGCCCAGGCCGTGGCCGAAGAAGCCGGCATTCCGGTGGTGGCCGTGGCCACGCTGGGCGACCTGCTTGATTTTGCCTCCGGAAATCCGGAACTTGTCGGGTACCGGCAGCCGCTGGAGGACTATCGGTCCCGCTACGGCAGCCGTCCTACGCGTTGAGAGCAGGGGGCTCCCATGTCCAGGATTGCCACGTTCACCATGATCGGCCTGCTGCTGGCCGCGCCCGTGCTCGGCGCACAGGCGCAGACCAAGCGCAGCAGCACCGATGCCAAGGCCAAGAAGCTGTACTGCTGGAACAAGGGCAGTGAGCGGATCTGCAGCGATGCCCTGCCGCAGGACGCGGTGAACAGCGCGCGCGAGGAGTTCAGCGTCAGCAGCGGGCTGCGCAAGGGTGGCGTGGAGCGCACCCTGACCGAGGAAGAGCGTGCCGATGCCGCCGTGGCTGCGGCACAGGCGCAGCTTGACCAGGCGGCGGAAGACACCCGCAAGCGCACCGAGCAGGCGATGCTCTCCACCTACGAGGACGAAGCCGACCTGCGCCGTGTGTTCGTGGAGCGCACCGGGATCCTGGAGAACAACGTGAACACCGCCAACTACAACGTGGCCAGCCTGCGCGACGCGCTGGTGACGTTGCTGGGCAGCGCGGGCGACCGCGAGCTGGCCGGCCAGCCCGTGCTGCCGAAGCAGGCCGAGGATATCCGCCTGCGGCACGCCGAACTGGTGACCCAGAAGCGCATGCAGGCCTCGTACCTGGACCAGCGCAAGGCGCTGGATGCGGAGATCGAGGAGACCCTGCAGCGGTACCGGTTGTTGAAGGGTGTGGAGACCGACCCGCGCGGCTGACGGCGGGGCGTGATGCAAGACAGAACGGACGCGAAAGCGTCCGTTTTTTTATGCCCTTTTTACGCCCACGGCCCGGCTTGGGCGTGGAGCGTTTACGCGCCCGGGGACCACCATGACGGCCTGACGTGGAGTGGTTCCACCTGGACGTCCCATGAGCCTGACCCTGCCTGTTGTTGCTGCCGCCGCCGCGGCGAGCCCTACCCTGCCTGCCTGGCTTTCGCTGGTGTGCGGGGTGCTGGTGCTCGTTGCCGCCGCCTACCTGCTGTACGTCGTGCTTGCGCCCGAAAAGTTCTGACCGGAGCCGACCATGACCGAGATCCTGTTGATCCTGCTGGCCAGCATCGTGCTGGCCTTTCCGCTTGGGCTGTACCTGGCCCGGGTGATGCGCGGTGGGCCGATGCGCGGCGACGCGCTGTTTGCCTGGATTGAGAAGCCGCTGTACCGCGTGCTGGGCGTGAACCCGCTGCGCGGCATGTCCTGGCGTGGCTACGTGGGCGCCTTCCTGCTCAGCAACCTGGTGATTGCCGTGCTGGTGCAGGCGGTGTTCATGACCCAGGCCTGGCTGCCGTTCAACCCCGACCAGATTCCCAACATGCGCTGGGACACCGCGCTGCACACGATGGTCTCGTTCCTGACCAACACCAACCAGCAGCACTACTCTGGCCAAGCGCAGCTGTCGTACTTCTCGCAGATGACCGCGATCACCGGCCTGCAGGTCGTCACCCCGATGATGGGCCTGGCACTGGTGGTGGCCACGCTGCGGGCGCTGTTCGGTACCGCTCCGGAAGGCGAATCCGCCGACCCTGTCCTGCCGGCCGACCGCCGCATCGACGTCGGCAACTACTACGCCGACGTGGTGCGTTCGTGCGTGCGCTTCATGCTGCCGCTGTGCCTGCTGTGGGCCGTGCTGCTGACCAGCCAGGGCGTGCCCTCCACGCTGGCCGGCGGCCCCACCGCCACCCCGATCGACGCAGCGGCCGGCATGGACAGCCAGAAACTGCCGCTGGGCCCGGTCGCGGCGATGGTCGCGGCCAAGCAGCTGGGCACCAATGGCGGCGGCTGGTACGGCCCCAACAGCAGCATGCCGCTGGAGAACCCGACCCCGCTGTCGAACGCACTGGAACTGATCGGCATCCTGCTGATCCCGATCGCGGTGGTGTTCATGCTCGGCGCCTTCACCGGGCGCAAGCGACTGGCCGGGCTGGTGTTCGGCTGCATGCTGGCGATGTCGAGCGTGTCGGTGGCCGCCACGGTGTGGCTGGAAGGCCATTCGGCCACGGCCGCCAGCCCCCTGCTGATGGAAGGCAAGGAAGTGCGCTTCGGCGCCGATGGCACCGGGCTGTGGGCGGCGATCACCACCCAGGTCTCCAACGGTTCGGTCAACGGCATGCACGATTCGCTCAGCCCGCTGGCCGGTGCGGTGCCGATGGTGAACATGCTGATCAACGCGATCTGGGGCGGCATCGGCTGCGGCCTGCAGCAGTTCATCGTGTATCTGCTGCTGGGTGTGTTCCTGGCCGGGCTGATGACCGGGCGTACCCCGGAACTGCTCGGCCGCAAGCTGGAAACCCCGCAGGTGCGCCTGCTCGCGCTGCTGGTGCTGCTGCAGCCGATCACCATCCTGGCCTTCACCGCGATCACGCTGGCCATTCCCTCGATCACCGGCACTTCCAACCCGGCCTTCCACGGGGTCAGCCAGGTGTTCTACGAGTACGTGTCGGCGTTCGCCAACAACGGCTCCGGCTTCGAAGGACTGGGCGATGCCACGCCGTGGTGGAACCTGAGCTGCACCCTGGTGCTGCTGCTGGGCCGCTACCCGGTGCTGGTGATTCCGCTGATCGTCTGCGCCCAGCTGGCGGCCAAGCGGCGTGCGCCGGAATCGGCCGGCACGCTGCAGATTGAAACCCCGACCTTCGCGCTGACCCTGATCGCGCTGATCGTCATCCTGACCGTATTGCAGTTCATGCCGGCGCTGGTGCTGGGCCCGGTTGCCGACCACCTGTCGCTGACGCTGCGCTGAGACGCGAGACCATGAGTACCTATCCCCTGAATGTTTCTTCCTCCCGCCGCCCGCGCCTGCTCGATGCAGCCGGCCTGCGCCGGGCACTGCGCGATGCGGTGGTCAAGCTGTCGCCGCGCCACCTGCTGCACAGCCCGGTGATGGCGGTGGTGATGGTGGGCACGCTGGTCAGCCTGCTGGTCACGCTGACCGGCAACGCGCCGCTGGGCTTCGGCCTGGCGGTGACCGCGATCCTGCTGCTGACCGTGCTGTTCGGCAATTTCGCCGAAGCCGTGGCCGAAGCGCGTGGCCGTGGCCAGGCCGCGTCGCTGCGCCGTGCGCGCCAGGACCTGAGCGCACGCCGCCTTGCGGCCGCGCATGCCGGTGCCAGTGAGACCCAGGTACCGGCCGCCGAGCTGCGCCCGGGCGACCATGTGATCGTCAGTGCCGGCGAACTGGTGCCCGCCGACGGCGAGATCGTGCACGGGCTGGCCACCATCAACGAGGCGGCGGTGACCGGCGAGTCGGCCCCGGTGCTGCGCGAAGCGGGCACCGACCGCAGCGGCGTGATCGGCGGCACCAAGGTGCTCTCCGACCAGATCATCGTGAAGATCACCGCCGAGCCGGGGCACAGCTTCCTGGACCGCATGATCGCGCTGGTGGAAGGCGCCAACCGGCAGAAGACGCCGAACGAAGTGGCCCTGACCCTGCTGCTGGCGGCGATGACGCTGACCTTCCTGGTGGTGGTGGCCACGCTGCCGGCGATCGGTGCGTTTGTCGGGGTGAAGGTCGACCCGCTGCTGCTGATCGCGCTGCTGGTGTGCCTGATTCCGACCACCATCGGCGGCCTGCTGCCGGCCATTGGTATCGCCGGCATGAACCGTGCGCTGGCCGCCAACATCCTGGCCAAGAGCGGCAAGGCGGTGGAAGTGGCCGGCGACGTAGACGTGCTGCTGCTCGACAAGACCGGCACCATCACCCACGGCGACCGCCAGGCCAGCCACTTCCACGCGTTGGCCGGGATCGAGGCGACCCAGCTGCGCGAAGCGGCGCTGCTGTCCTCGCTGGCCGACCCGACCCCGGAAGGCAAATCCATCGTGCGCCTTGCGCGTGAGCAGGGCTGCACCACGGGCGAGCCTGACAAAGCGGAATACCTCGCCTTCACTGCGCAGACCCGCATGTCCGGCGTGGATCTGCGCGGCGGCCGGCGCATCCGCAAGGGCGCGGCCGATGCGATCACCGCCTATGTGCGCGAGCTGGGCGGCAGCGTGCCGGCCGAGCTGGCCGGGCGGGTGGAACAGGTGGCGCGCAACGGCGCCACCCCGCTGGTGGTGTGCGAAGGCCGCCACGTGCTGGGCGTGATCGAGCTGAGCGACGTGGTCAAGCACGGCATGCGCGAGAAGTTCGCGCAGCTGCGTGCGATGGGCATCCGCACGGTGATGATCACCGGCGACAATCCGCTCACGGCCGCGGCCATTGCGGCCGAAGCGGGCGTGGACGACTACATCGCCGAGGCGCGCCCGGAGGACAAACTGGCCCGGATCCGCGCCGAGCAGGCCGGCGGACGGCTGGTGGCGATGGTCGGCGACGGCACCAACGATGCGCCCGCGCTGGCCCAGGCGGACATCGGCCTGGCGATGAACTCCGGCACCCAGGCCGCCAAGGAAGCGGGCAACATGGTGGACCTGGATTCGGACCCAACCAAGCTGCTGGCGGTGGTGGAAGTGGGCAAGCAGCAGCTGATCACGCGCGGTGCGTTGACCACGTTCTCGCTGGCCAACGACGTCTCCAAGTACTTCGCGATCCTGCCGGCGTTGTTCGCCGCCACGTTGCCGGCGATGGCGACGTTGAACGTGATGCAGCTGTCCAGCCCGCGCAACGCGGTGCTGGCGGCGCTGATCTTCAACGCGCTGGTGATTCCGGCCCTGATTCCGCTGGCGCTGCGCGGCGTGCGCTTCCGCCCAGCCACGGCCACCGCGCTGCTGCGCCGGAACATGCTGGTGTACGGGCTGGGCGGCGTGCTGCTGCCGTTCGCAGCCATCAAGTTGATCGACCTCCTCCTCTTCTCGGTATTCGGCGCATGAACCGCTCTGCTGCTGTTTCGCTTTCCCGTCCGGCGCGCACCCGCGCCGCCACGTCTGCTTCCCTGCAGCAGCACGGTGCGCTGCGCCCGGCCCTCGGCCTGGGCGTGGCCAGCCTGCTGGTGCTGGGCCTGGCTTACGCGGTGGGCACGACCACGGTCAGCCGCGCCCTCTTCCCCGCACAGGCCGATGGCAGCCTGCTGGTCGTCGACGGCCAGGTGCGCGGTTCGCGCCTGGTCGCGCAGCCGTTTGCCGGGAACGGTTACTTCCAGACCCGGCCCTCGGCGGCCGGCTTTGATCCGATGGCGGCCGCCGGCAGCAACCTGGCGCGCAGCAACCCGGCGCTGCAGGAGCGTGTGCGTGAGGCGACCGCGGCGGTCGCGCTTCGCGAGGGCGTGCCCACCAGTGCCGTACCCGGCGACCTGGTGACCCAGTCCGGTGCCGGCATGGATCCGGAGATTTCGCCGCAGGCCGCAGCCGTGCAGGTGGCGCGGGTGGCGCGTGCGCGGGGAGTGGACGCCGCGCAGGTCGAGGCCCTGGTGGCCGCGCATACGGAGGGGCCGCAGTGGGGGGTGTTCGGGCAGCCGCGGGTGAATGTGATGGAGCTCAATACGGCGTTGGATCACACTCTGCACCCATGACCGATTCCCGCACACGACAGGCCGATGCACTGGTGGAGAGCCTTCAGCGCGAGGCCGGTGGCAAGCTGACCGTGTTCCTGGGCGCCGCGCCCGGGGTGGGCAAGACCTACAGCATGCTCGGGCGCGCGCACGAGCAGCTGCGCCGGGGCGTGGACGTGGTGGTCGGGCTGGTGGAAACCCATGGCCGCGCGGAAACGGCCGCGCTGCTGGACGGCCTGCCGCAGGTGCCCCTGCTGCAGCGCGCCTACCAGCAGCATGCGCTGCAGGAAATGGACCTGGACGCGGTGCTGGCGCGCCACCCGGCACTGGTGCTGGTGGACGAACTGGCCCACCGCAACGTGCCGGGCAGCCGCCACGAGCGTCGCTGGCAGGACGTGATGGAACTGCTGGACGCCGGCATCGACGTCTGGACCACGATCAACATCCAGCACCTGGAAAGCCTCAACGACGTGGTGATGCGCATCACCGGGGTGCGGGTCAGCGAGACCGTGCCCGATGCGGTGCTGGACCGCCTGCACGACATCGTGCTGGTCGACCTGCCGCCGCGCGAACTGATCGAGCGCCTGCAGCAGGGCAAGGTGTACGTGCCCGAGCAGGCCGCACAGGCGCTGCAGGCGTTCTTCTCGCCGGCCAACCTGACCGCGCTGCGCGAGCTGGCCATGCAGGAAGCGGCCGACCGGGTCGACACCAGCCTGCGCGAAACCCGTGCCGCGCGCGGAGAAGGCAACCTGCCGCTGCGGCGGCGGGTGCTGGTGGCAATCGACGGCGGCGGCCAGAGCGAGTACCTGGTGCGGGTGGGCCGGCGTATCGCTGAGCGCCGCGATGCACCGTGGACGGTGGTGACCGTGCAACGCCGACGCGAGGACGAAGGTACCCGCCGCGAGATCGACGCGGCGTTCGCGCTGGCCCGGCGGCTGGGCGGCGAGGCCGAGCTGCTGCACGGCCCGAGCATTGCCGACGCCCTGCTCGACCATGCCGCGCACAACAGCGTCTCCACCCTGGTGCTGGGCCGGACCCGCGAGCGGCCGTTCGCACGCATGCTCAACCGCACCCTCACCCAGCAGCTGATCCAGCGCGGCGCGCACTACGAGATCACCATCATCGGCACCCCCCAGGCGCGCGCGCATGCGCGTCGCCATGGTCTTTCGATGCCGACCCTGAGTACCGGCCGCGATTCCCTGCTCGCCCTCACCGCGACCGCACTGGCCTGCCTGGTGGCGCTGGTGGCCGAGCGCTGGGTGGGGCTGTACGACCTCTCGATGGTGTTCATCGTGGCGGTGGTGGTGGTAGCTGCACGCAGCCGCACCAGCGCGGCGGTGATGGCGGCCGCGTTGTGCTTCCTGGCCTACAACTTCTTCTTCATCTCGCCCCGTTTCACCTTCGCGATCAGCGCGCGCCAGGGCGTGATCACCGTGTTCCTGTTCCTGGTCGCGGCGCTGGTGGCCGGGCGGTTGGCCTCGCGCCTGCGCATGCAGGTGGTGGCGCTGCGCGCGGCCAACCGGCATGCCAATGCGCGCCAGGTGCTGGGCGGGCAGCTGACCCGCGCGGCCAGCAACGAGCAGGTGGCGCAGGCCGGGCGCGAGGCGCTGGAACAGGCGCTGGATGCACCGGCCTGGCTGCGCATCGGCGCCGACACCAGCACCAGCGGCAGCGCCGCGCCGGGCGAGACCGACCTGGCCGCCGCCGACTGGGCGCAGCGCCATGGCCAGCCCAGCGGCCGCTTCACCGACACCCTGGCCGGCGCGGAATGGTGGTTCCTGCCATTGCTCGACGGCGACGACCGGACCATCGGCGTGGCCGGCATCCGCTTCCCACGCAGTGCGCCGCGACTGACCCCGGAGCAGCGCCAGCTGGCCGAAGCGATGGTGGACGACATCGCGCAGGCGGCGCTGCGCACGCGGTTGGTGGCCGACCTGGAAAAGGCGCACGTGAGCAACGAGACCGAGCGGCTGCGCTCGGCGCTGCTGTCATCGGTGTCGCACGACCTGCGCTCGCCGCTGGCGGCGATGATCGGTTCGGCCGACAGTCTTTCCAGCTACGCCGATGCGATGGACGCACGCGACCGGCGGGCGCTGCTGGACACCATCCTGGTGGAAGGCGAGCGGCTGGACCGCTACATCCAGAACCTGCTGGACATGACCCGGCTGGGCCACGAGGGCCTGAAGATCAACCGCGACTGGATCGGGGTGGACGAACTGGCGGGCTCGGCCGCGCGCCGGCTGCAGCGCTACCAGCCGGAGGTGCGGCTGCAGCTGGACATTCCCAGCACGCTGGCACCGATCTGGGTGCACCCGGCGCTGGTGGAACAGGCGGTGTTCAACGTAATGGAGAACGCCGCCAAGTTCTCCCCGCCCGGCGCGGCGGTGGAGGTGCAGGCGCGGCTGGTGGACGGCGAGCTGCGCATCGACGTGCTCGACGCCGGGCCGGGCATTCCCGATGAGGAGCGCGCGCGCATCTTCGACATGTTCTACAGCGTGGAGCGCGGCGACCGCGGCCGGCATGGCACCGGGCTGGGGCTGACCATCACCCAGGGCATGATCGGCGCGCACGGCGGCAGCGTGCAGGCGCTGCCGGGCCGCGACGGACGCGGTACCCTGATCCGCATCACGCTCCCGCTGCTGCAACCGCACCCTGCCGATGACCACGACGAATCCTGAGGCTTCCCACGGCGTACCGCCGGCGCGCGTGCTGGTGATCGACGACGAAGCGCAGATCCGCCGCTTCCTGGAGATCAGCCTGCGCGCGCAGGGCTACCGCGTGCTGCAGGCGGCCACCGGGCAGGACGGGCTGGAGCAGCTTGTAGGCGAAGGCGCGGACCTGGTGATCCTGGATATCGGCCTGCCCGACATGGAAGGCCACCAGGTGCTGGCCGAGCTGCGCCAGTGGAGCCAGGTGCCGGTGATCATGCTCACCGTGCGCGCCAGCGAAACCGAAAAGGTGCTGGCGCTGGACAACGGCGCGAACGACTACGTGACCAAGCCGTTCGGCACCCAGGAGCTGATGGCGCGGGTGCGGGCGCTGCTGCGCACGCGCACGGTGTCGGCCGACGGGGTGTTGCCGCAGTTCGACGACGGCCGCCTGCATATCGACCTGGTCCGCCGCGAGGTGCACCTGGACGGTGCGCCGGTGGCGCTGACCCGCAAGGAATATGCGTTGCTGTCGCTGCTGCTGCGCAACGCCGGCCGGGTGGTGACCCAGCCGCAGATCCTGGCCGAGATCTGGGGGCCGACCCACCAGCACGACACGCATTACCTGCGCATCCTGGTGGGCAAGCTGCGCCACAAGCTGGGCGACTCCGCGCTCGATTCGAAGTACCTGTTTACCGAACCGGGCGTGGGTCTGCGCTTCAAAGGGTAGTGCCGGCCGCTGGCCGGCTCCTCAGAACCCCAACTCAACCCCAGGCAACAACGGCTGCAGCTGTTCGCGGAACAACGCCTTGATGCGTTCCAGCGCCGCCTCGTCGTTGCCCTCGAAGCGCAGCACCAGCACCGGGGTGGTATTGGAGGCGCGCACCAGGCCCCAGCCGTCCGGGAAGTCCGCACGAAGACCGTCGATGGTGGACAGGCGCGCGCCGAAGAACGGTGAGTCGTCCGCCTGCGCGGCGGTGACGAACAGCGACACCAGCGCATGCGGCGTGCCGGTGTCCACCGGCACCTTCAGTTCCGGCGTGGACACGCTGTCGGGCAGCTCGTCCAGCACTTCCGACGGCGTCTCTTCGCGCTGGGCCAGGATCTCCAGCAGGCGCGAGGCGGCATACAGGCCATCGTCGAACCCGAACCAGCGTTCCTTGAAAAAGAAGTGGCCGCTCATCTCGCCGGCCAGCTCGGCGTCGGTCTCGCGCATCTTGGCCTTGATCAGCGAGTGCCCGGTCTTCCACATCATCGGGCTGCCACCATTGCGCAGCACGTAGTCGGACAGCTTGCCGCTGCACTTCACGTCGTAGATCACCAGCGCGCCCGGATTGCGCTGCAGCACGTCGGCCGCGAACAGCATCAGCAGGCGGTCGGCGTAGATGATCTTTCCTTCCTTGGTGACCACGCCGAGGCGGTCGCCGTCGCCGTCGAAGGCCAGGCCGAGGTCCGCGTCGAAACGCTTCACGGTCTGGATCAGGTCTTCCAGGTTGTCCGGGTCGCTCGGGTCCGGGTGATGGTTGGGGAAGGTGCCATCCACGTCGCAGTAGAGCGGAATGACTTCGGCACCGATCGCCTCCAGCAGCGGCTGGGCCAGCTCGCCGGCCACGCCGTTGCCGGCGTCGGCCACCACCTTGATCGGGCGGTCCAGCTGCACGTCGTCGGCGATGCGCTGGATGTAGTCCGCATTGACGTCGCGCTGCTGCAGGCTGCCCGGCGTGGCGGCCACGTGCAGCTGGCCGTCGCGGATGCGCTGGTACAGCTCGGTGATGGCGTCGCCCGAGAGGGTTTCGCCACCGACTACGATCTTGAACCCGTTGTAGTCCGGCGGGTTGTGGCTGCCGGTCACCGCCACGCAGCTGCCCGCGCGCAGGTGATAGCTGGCGAAGTACACCACCGGGGTCGGGGCCAGGCCGATGTCGGTGACGTCGCAGCCGGCGCGGCGCAGGCCTTCGATCAGGCTGGCGCTGAGTTCCGGGCCGGACAGGCGGCCGTCGCGGCCCACCACGATGTCACGCAGCCCCTGCACCTGCAGCACCGAGCCGATGGCCTGGCCGATCAGCACCGCAACCTGCGGAGTGAGCTCGCGACCGATCACGCCGCGGATGTCGTAGGCGCGGAAGATGCCTTCGGCGACCTCGTTGCCGGAACCGCTGGGCAGCGGCGGCGGCGCGCCGGCCTCATTGGCAGCAGATGTCGCTTCCGGCACGGGGTCGAGCTCCAGGCTCTCGCGCAGCGTCGGGCCGTGCTCGCCTTCGGCCACCTCGGTGCGGCGGCGCGGCAGCTTCACCTTGCCCTTGCCGAACTGCAGCATGCCGGCAATGGCCAGCAGCAGCGCGGCCACGATGAACGACGGGATCGCGCCCAGGCCCAGCGGGCCCGGCTCGATGTCCGGCACCGCCGCCGACAGGCGCAGGCCGGTCTTGCCGATCGGCCGGGCCAGGCCTTCGGCGCCCTGCGACAGCGAGGTGTCGCCCTGTTCGATGATGTTGTGCCCGCCCTGGCGCAGCGCCAGGTAGCCGGCCGACGGCACCCGCACCTTGTCGAAGGTGTCGGTCAGGCGCAGCAGCGGCTGGCGTACATAGATGACCGCAGGTCCCTGGCTGCCCAGCTGCACCGGCACGGCCAGGCCCAGGCGCTGGCCACCGGCATCGCGCACCACGCGCGCGGTGACGGTGTCGCCGGCAATGGCCGCTTCCATCAGCGCCAGGCGCGCATAGCCGAAGGTTTTCGGGTCGGCATAGGCCTGGTCGAGATCGGTGGTGAACACCTCGACCTCCTCGGTGCCCGGCCAGCCTTCACGCACGGCCAGCGCGGTGGCGTCGGCGTCGCCGGCGGCCAGCGCGGTGCTGACCCGCTCGCTCTTGACCAAGGTCCGCAGCTGCGTGGTCTGGCCGTTGAGCGCGTTCTGCACGCCCTGCACGATCTCGTCGCGGGACAGTTCCAGCGCCTGCCCGGTCGAGGCCTGTCGCCATTGGCGCACCCCGCTCCAGGCAAACCACACCGCCATCAGGACCAGAAGCCCCACCAGCACCAGCCCGTTACGCTTGCTTGTCAGTCGCGGCTGTCCTTCCGCCGTTGCCTTGCTCATCGGTGTTACCCCCTGTCAGCGCACCCCGGTATGGCCGAATCCACCCGTTCCCCTGGCGCTGTCGGTGAAAGTATCCACTACCTGCAGGTCCACGCGTGCAATCGGCAGCACGACCAACTGTGCAATACGGTCACCGGGTTGCAGCGTGAAGGCCTCGCGGCCGCGGTTCCAGGCGCTGATCAGCAGCGGGCCCTGGTAGTCGGCATCGATCAGGCCGGTGCCGTTGCCCAGCACGATGCCGTGCCGGTGCCCGAGCCCGGAACGCGGCAACACCACCGCGCACAGGTTCGGGTCTTCGATATGGATGGCGATACCGCTGGGAATCAGCGCGGTGTCCCCCGGCTGCAGGGTCAGTTCGGTTTCCAGCGCGGCGCGCAGGTCGAGGCCGGCGCTGGCTTCGGTGGCGTAGGCCGGCATGGGCCAGTCGTCGCCAAAGCGTGGATCGAGCAGCTTCACCTGCAGCGGCTGCAGGGACGGGGCTTGGGTCATGCGTGCAACCTCTGGGCAATCAGGGACAACAGTTGTTCGGCCAGCAGCGCCTTGGTGGTGCCGGGGAACACCTGCTCCCCGCCCTGCCAGTACGCCGTCGCTGCATTCTCGTCGCTTTCGAAGCCGCCGTTTGTGATGCCGACCTGATTGGCGATCACCAGGTCCAATCGCTTGTCGACCAGCTTGCCGCGCGCGTACTTCTCCACGTCATGGGTTTCAGCGGCAAACCCGACCACCAGCTTGAGCGCGTTGGTCTGCGCGGCCACTTCGGCCAGGATGTCGGCGGTGCGGACCAGTTCGAGCGTCAACGTCTGCGTACCTGCCGTCTTCTTCAGCTTCTGGGGTGCGATCTGGCGCGGTGTGTAGTCCGACACCGCTGCCGCCCCTATATAGATGTCTGCCGGCAACGCGTCGAGCACGGCGCTGCGCATCTGCGCGGCCGAGCGCACGTCCACCCGCTGCACCCCGGCCGGGGTGGCCAGGTGCACCGGGCCGCTGACCAGCACCACCTGGGCGCCCTGGCGTACGGCGGCCGCGGCCAGCGCGTAGCCCATCTTGCCGCTGCTGCGGTTGCCCACGTAGCGGACGGGGTCCAGGTCCTCATAAGTGGGACCGGCGCTGATCACCACGCGCAGGCCCTTTAGTTCCTGGGCGACCTCGGGGGCGGCCGGGTCCTGCAGGCTGGCCAGCGCCGCCACGATGGCGTGCGGCTCGGTCAGCCGGCCGGGGCCGGATTCTCCTTCGGCCAGTGGGCCGTCTTCCGGGCCGATCACCTGCGCACCGCGCTCGCGCAGCAGGCTGATGTTGGCCTGGGTGGCCGGGTGCAGCCACATGCGGTGGTTCATGGCCGGGCACACGGTGAGCGGCGCGGTGGTGGCCAGGCACAGGGTGGTGACCAGGTCGTCGGCGTGGCCGTTGGCCAGGCGCGCCAGCAGGTCGGCGGTGGCCGGGGCCACCACGATGCGGTCGGCCCAGCGGGCCAGCTCGATATGGCCCATGGCCTGCTCGGCCGCGCTGTCCCACAGGGTGGTGCGGGTGGGCTGGCCAGACAGGGCCTGGAAGCTCAGCGGGGTCACGAACTGCTGGGCGCCGGCGGTCATGGCCACCTGCACCTGGGCCCCGGCGTCGCGCAGGCGTCGCACCAGCTCCAGCGACTTGTAGGCCGCGATGCCGCCACCCACGCACAACAACAGCTTCTGGCCTGCCAGCGGGCGCGCCTGCGCCGGGGAAGCCTGGGGGGAGTCAGCCACCTGCGGAATTCCTGTCTATCTGAGGCGGGTAGCTTACCCGATGCTCTGTTGCGGCCCTGATGCGCCAGGGGCATGAGAACGGTGTTTTTTGTCATGAGCGGGCGGGCGCCGGGTTGACGCCGCTGCCTCCTCCGCCTACGTTCGTTGGCACTTACGGCAAAGGACTGATCCGTCATGCGTATATCCCCCAGGTACCTGCTGCCTGCCCTGCTGCTGTGCTTCCCGCTGGCGGCCCAGGCCATCGAGACCGACGGCGACTACTGGATCATCCATAGTCAAGGCTCCGCCGGGAACAATCTGGCCTTCGTTGCCGACGCCGATCCCGCCCATATCTCGAAACGGGCCGGCGGCGTCGTATCGCTGGGTGTACACAAGGTCTACCAGAACACCGGCAACGGTTTCCTGACGGCCCATGAGATCGAGGTCGACTGCGCGAAGAAACGTGTCCGCATCAAGCGTGCCGACGAGATCGACGGGCCAATGGGCGGGGTGCGGCCGGTCAAAATTTCATCGGCGTGGCAGACCCAGCCCGAAGCTTGGCTTGTAAATAGCCGGGATTTCATCTGCCAGCCGCAACAGCGCACGGGCGAGGGGATGATCCCAATCGGCAGTATGGAAATGCTGCGGATGATCGACGCCGTGAGGGCCTATTTCACCGTGCTCGGGCGCGAGCAGGCCAGGGCGGCCATCCTGAAAGAGATCGATGACGCCTTCGCCCGGATGCCCCAGCCGTGAACCGACCGACAAGGAATACGCGAATGAAAAGGATTTTCGCCCCCGCCCTTCTGATGCTCGCTCTGAGCGCCTGCTCCAGCATGCCCAACTTGCCTGACATGCGCGCCAACGCTGCGTGGCAGGGTCGCCCGGTTGGTGAAGCCATTGACCAGTTTGGCGCGCCGTACCGGATCGATCCGGTGGCCGAGAAGCAATGGGTGGTTCTGGTGTATTACAGGAGTACGTCCTACGTGCGGCGCGAGGCGCTTGGCACATATACAGGTCCGCAAAACGGGCAACTGGTGCATGTCGAGTCGTGGGGCGACGTGAAGTACGACTCCCGATGCGAGATCCATGTTGCCGTCAACCGTGCCCGGCAGGTCGCGCACATCTCGACGGAGGGTGGCTACTGCGGCTCGGTCGACATCGCGCCAAAGAAACAAGGGTAGTCAGGCACCAGACTGGCTGGATAGGTTGCACTCGCGCCCTCCAGCCAGGGTTCTGTCGGCCGTAGGGCCTGTTCGTCGCACGCCAGGAACAAGTGAACTGGAATCGCGCCATGCTCCGTCACACCTGACTTGGCCGCAAGGAACGCACCATGCCCCCTGCACTGACCCGCCTGATTTTGTCCCTGCTCATGCTGATGGCTTCGGTGACGGGGGCATCCCCTGTGCCTGTTGCACCTGAGCTGGGTGATACTTGCCATCTTGCTCATCGATCGATGTCAGACGCACTGGTGCAGACGCCGTTCGAAAGCGTAGACGGTCGTGTCTATGTGCAGGCGCGGGTCAATGGCCAAGGCCCCTACCGGTTTGCGGTGGACACCGGCGCCAGCGGCATCGGCCGGGCGGACATGCGCCTGGTCTCGGCGCTTGAGCTGCCGTGGCACGGGGATGCCACCACCTCTGATGGCGTGAGCAAGGCCGCTGTCGCCACAGTGCGGATCGATGAGCTGGAACTGGGTGGGGTGGTGCACCGGAACGTGGAAGTGATCGCCCGCGACTACAACGCACGCAACGCACCCGAGGCCGCATTCGACGGAATCCTCGCCCGCGGCTTCTTTGCCGACGGCCTGCTGCGGATCGATTACCCGAACCGGACCCTGGCGTTCACCCGAACGCTCAAGCTGGACCCGGCTGCTGCCAATGCCCTTACCTATATGCGGGCATTCCGAATTCCGGTATCGGTAGGCGGACATACCTTCGTTGCCCAGCTCGACACAGGCGCCAACGTCGGCTTCGTGCTGCCGCAGTCTGTTTACGAACAGGTCTCAGAGCTGCCTTTGGGTGAGGTGGTGCGTTCGCAACTGACCAACGGCCAGCTGGAAAGCTGGCGTGGGACGGTTCAGCAGCCGATCCGCGTGGGGCAGACGACCCACGCCCTGGCTGAGGTGCGCGTCTCCCCGAAGTACCCGGAAGTGCTGGTGGGCGCGCGTGCGCTGCAAGACGCGGTGGTGCTGATCGACCAGAGAAGTCAGGTGGTGGCCGTTTGCCGGTGAGCGAAAGGTAAAGCTGTCGCTCATTACGCGTGCGGCGGCGCCTGTTCCGACACATCGTGTTCCGGAGCGATTGAATCTTCTAATAGTGCGACGACTGTCCTACGTCAGACCGGGAGCCGCTCGTAGACTTCGCATCCTATCGAGGAGCGTGTTCTCAGAGTCAGGGTCGGCTATGAAGACAGTCAAGACAAAGTGGCTTTCCTACACCGTCCTTGTGGGCCTGATTCCGATCCTCTCGAGGTTCCTGATCTGGCTGGTGACCAAAGAGGGAAGCATCGAACCCTTTTCTCCACAGGACTTCATCGCATTCGGGCTCGTTCTCCATATCTCGAACATCAACGAGATTGAACACCTCATCGGAGCAGATAGGTCATGGAAAACGGTCCAGAACGCCGTTGCCGCCTTCTTCATTGCGATTCATGGCGTACTCTTCTGTTTAACACCGATTGGTGGAGACGCGGTTGATCAACAGTCCATCATGGCCTGCGTAGGCGTTATCGCATTGGGGTCACTCTTCATCAGTTACTGCTTGTTCAATCGCATCTCAAAATTCCAGCAAATTGATGTGGAGCATCGACCATGACAACAATCCTTGTGGCAGCCACCGTGGTGATTGCCGCATTCGCCCTAGGCTTCGGCATGTGGACTCTGCTGCATTCCCCCAACGAGAGCCCGCCGCAACGGAAGCGCATTGACGCGGACTGATATCTGCATGACAACAATTCTCGTCGCCTCGACCGCGGTTATGCATTGGTGGCAGTAGGACTCGCGATCTGGACAATGGTGGAGACACGCAAAGAGGTCCAGCGGCGAAAGAACCGAACTCCGGAGAACTGACCAGGACAGTCGGGGGCAGAACTTGACATCCTGTCCAGTACTTGACGACTCCCGATTGCTAACATTGGTCCACGTAATCAAGGATCGATGCTCGTGGCCACTTCGTCTTCGCCCGTTGTTCTGGATGCCTTCCCCACCTGCGAGGACGCCTTCGCCGAGATCGAGCGGCTCGCTCGTTCGGGCGTGCACCCGGACCGTATCCGGCTGCACCACAACGAACGCGCCCTGTACTGGGTCTGCAACAACAGCATGCTGCACGGCGATGGCCCGGATGAGGCCAGGGTGGCGCGACGCCTCGATGCGCATGTGGCCTTGGTCTCCCTGCTGCTGGAACATGGCGCGGACCCGAACAAGGCCGCAGGCCGTGGCGCCACCCCGCTTTCCACCACCTGCCGGGACCTCATCTTCGGTCCGACCGCACAGGCAGTGGAGAAGCTGCGCCTGTTACTGGCCGCCGGCGCGAACCCGCGCCTGACCAAGGATTCCCCGATCTGCACCGCGATCGGCCTGCGCGAGATGCGTGGCGAGGTGTTCAACAGTGCGTTCGAGCCGGACGCGGATCCGGCTGAAATGGAGCTCATCTTCCAGGCCGTCGACGCACTGCTGCAGGCCGGCGCCAGCATTGAAGCCATGGACCACCGGCAGATGTATACGCCGGTGCTGATGGCCGCGTACATGGGAAGTGCGCCCCTCCTGCGCTTCCTTGCCGAGCGCGGCGCCAACGTGCAGGTGGTCAATCCGGCCGGCTCCAACGCCCTGATGTACACAGCCGGCGACGTGGACGGGCTCAAGGCCAGCCGTGGCGGCTTTTCCACCACCTGGCACCGCCTGGGCGATCCCGTGGCTGCCACCCGTCTGCTCCTCGAATGGGGCGTGGATCCCTCAGCTGCCAACGAGCGCGGCCGCACGCCACTGGCACTGGCCTTGAACGCAGGCAACGAAGACGTGGCGATGGTCCTGGCTGAAGCGATCTCCGCTCAGGGCAAACTCCTGAAAGCCGACGTCCGCCGCTTCAAGGGAACGGCGTTCGAGGGACAGGCAGCCGCATTGGAAACGACCGGACGCACCAGCAAGCCACCCAGGAAGCAGCCCAAGCCCGAAGGCGCCGCCCAGGCCGCTTCGTGGGCCCGCGCCCTCCAGGAGTTGAATCATCCGGAAGCGTGGAAGCGACCGGCCTGGTTCTGTGAGTTCAACAAGGCTCTGTTCGAGCACCTGGCCAGCGATCCCCATCCCGCCATTCCCTCGCAGCGGCTGTATGCCGATTACACCGACACGATGCGCACCCTGCGGTTGTCCAGGACCAAGGACTGGATCAGCCGCAGCGGCGTGGTGACGGTGCAGCCGGATGTGTTGAACTGGAACACGTTGCGGATCAGTTACTCGCAACTGGACGGCGACGACCTGGCCTGCCGCGAGGAGATCTTCATGCCGATCTCGCCGGAGCAGCAGCCGAGCGTGGAGGCGGTGGCGGACGTGGTGGGGCAGATGAGTGCGCGTTACTTCAAATTGCCGGGCTGACGAGCCGCTTTGGCTGGACCTTGGCAGGTCGTTCGATGATGTGCTGAAGCGGATCACCGAAAACGGAACGGCCCCTTGCAGCAGTACTGGACTTTCAACCTGACCCCGAGACGGTGGACGCATGGACAATGAGCTCTGGACGTTTCATGTGGCTACCGGTTATCCGGTGATGGCGGCAAAGAAGCTGCTGGCCGAGATGGCCCCCCTTCTTCGGGAACGCATCATGCTGGCGATCGCGCAGCGCCCGCCCGGCGAGCGAATCCTGAAAGATCCACTGGAGCTGGATCCACAGTTCAGCGAGACAATCCGAGGGGCGCGATCAGAGGCGGAAAATATTGCCGCTTGCAGCGGTATCAGTGGCCGAGGTAGCAGCCACTTCATAGCGGCTACGCAGTCGAAAATTCTTCTGGAACGCCACGGAATCGTCTGGTTCCCGCACTACCAGATGAACCCGTGGGTGATCTTCGACTGACCGACCAGACTGCGATTTCCTCACCCGCTGGAGCGGCGATTTCCCATGGCTGCTTGCCTGTCGGCGAAAGAATACTGCCGGCATGGCAATCAAAGACTGGCCCGAGGACGACCGACCTCGCGAGAAGCTGCTGACGCGCGGTCCGCGCGCACTATCTGAGTCCGAACTGCTCGCGCTGTTCATCGGCAGCGGCAGTGGCGGGATGGATGCGGTGCAGAGTGCCCGGCGACTGCTGGACGAACATGGCCCGTTGCGCCGACTGCTCGATCTGGATGCGGCCACGTTGATGAAGCTGCCCACCATGGGGCCGGCCCGCGCCTGCAAACTGGTCGCCGCACTGGAGCTGGCCAGTCGCCATGTCCTGTCCGACCTTGAACGGGGCGACAGCTTCTGCGACCCAGACTCAGCCGCGCGGTTCTTCAAGTTGCGGCTGCGCCCGCGCCCGCAGGAAGTGTTCGCCGCGCTGTTCCTGGATACCCGGAACCGGACTCTGGCCTACGAAGAACTTTTCACCGGCACCGTGGACGAGGCGGCGGTCTACCCGCGCGAGGTGGTTCGCCGGGCCCTGCTGCACAACGCGGCGGCGGTGATCGTCAGCCACAACCACCCGTCCGGGCGGGCTGAACCTTCGGCGGCCGACCGTCAGATCACCCACCAGCTCCACCAAGCCCTGGCGCTGGTGGGCATGCGGCTGGTGGACCACATCGTGGTGGGGGATGGCCCGGCGGTTTCCATGGCCCAGCGGGGGTGGCTGCGGGCCGGCCCCGCCCCCTGAGCTGAACGGCCTGCTCAGCCCCCGGCCCCAATAGCGCCCACAAACCCGCCCCCCGGGCCTCCCTGCCACCCGCTCTGCCCCGGTTCAATGGATCGGGGCGGCTTCTGGGCTAAAATTACCGATTCCGCCGCTCCAGTCCCAAAGCAGGCCTTGTGAAAAATCTCCTCCGCGCCCTGATCAGCCAGGGCATTGAAGCCTTGCGCGCCAACGGCACCTTGCCGGCCGATACCCTGACCCCGGAATTCGTGGTGGAACGCCCGAAGACCCGCGAACACGGTGATTTCGCCACCAATGCCGCGATGCTGCTGGCCAAGCCGGCGCGCAGCAATCCGCGCGCCCTGGCTCAGGCGCTGCTCGATGCACTGCCCAAGAGCGATGACGTGCTGCGCGTGGAAATCGCCGGCCCGGGCTTCATCAACTTCCACTTGGCCCCCAGCGCATACCAGCGTGAAGCGGCCAGCGTGCTGAAGGAAGGCGCCGAATACGGCCACAACCTGAGCGGCAACGGCCGCACCGTGGGCGTGGAATACGTTTCGGCCAACCCGACCGGTCCGCTGCATGTCGGCCATGGCCGCGCGGCGGCGATCGGCGACAGCCTGGCGCGCCTGCTGGAAGTAAACGGCTGGAACGCCAAGCGCGAGTTCTACTACAACGACGCCGGCGTGCAGATCGAGAACCTGGCCCTTTCCACCCAGGCGCGCGCGAAGGGCATCAAGCCCGACGACGCCGGCTGGCCGGAAGGCGGCTACCGCGGCGACTACATCGAAGACGTGGCCAAGGCCTACCTGGCCGGCGCCACCGTGGAGCTGGAAGGCCATTCGGTGGTGGGCGAGCGCGACCCGGACAACCTGGATGCGATCCGCCGCTTCGCCGTGGCCTACCTGCGCAACGAGCAGAACCAGGACCTGGCCGCGTTCGGGGTGGATTTCGACATCTACTTCCTGGAAAGCTCGCTGTACAAGGACGGCAAGGTCGAAGAGACCGTGGCGCAGCTCAATGCGGCCGGCCATACCTATGAAGAAGGCGGCGCGCTGTGGCTGCGTTCGACCGACTTCGGTGACGACAAGGACCGCGTGATGCGCAAGTCCGACGGCACCTACACCTACTTCCTGCCGGACGTGGCCTACCACCTGAGCAAGTGGCAGCGCGGCTACGAGCGCGCGATCACCGAGCTGGGCGCGGATCACCACGGTTCGCTGGCACGCGTGCGCGCCGGTCTGCAGGCGCTGGACGTGGGCATTCCCAAGGGCTGGCCGGAATACGTGCTGCACCAGATGGTGACGGTGATGCGCGGCGGCGAGGAAGTGAAGCTTTCCAAGCGTGCCGGCAGCTACCTGACCCTGCGCGACCTGATCGACGAAGCCGGCCGCGACGCGACCCGCTGGTTCCTGATCGCACGCAAGCCCGATTCGCAGCTGACCTTCGATATCGACCTGGCCCGCCAGCAGAGCAACGACAACCCGGTGTTCTACGTACAGTACGCGCACGCCCGGGTGTGCAGCCTGCTGCGCCAGGCGCAGGAAAAGAAGCTGTCGTACACCCCGGCCGAAGGCATGACCGGGGTGGCGTCGCTGACCGACGAACCGTCGCTGTGGCTGATGGTGGAAATGTCGCGCTTCCCGGAAGTGGTGGAAGCGGCTGGTGTGGCGCTGGAACCGCACCTGGTGGCGCAGTACCTGCGTGAATTGGCGCATGCCTTCCACACGTGGTATCACGGCACCCAGGTGCTGGTGGCTGACGACGCCGAACGCAATGCCAAGCTCACGCTGGCCTGCGCGGCGCGCCAGGTGCTGGCCAATGGCCTGAACATCCTGGGCGTTTCCGCCCCGGAAAAAATGTAAGCAGTGGAGAAGCAGTAAATGGCAGCACGACGCGGCAAGAGCCAGGCGCGACGCAACACCAGCCAAGGCACGCCCGGATGGGTATGGCTGGTGGCCGGTGTGGCGATTGCGGCCGTGGTGTTCCTGGCGGCACCGAACCTGTTCAAGAACGATGGCGACGGCTTCCTGCGGGTAGGCCCGCAGCCGGACCCGAACGCGCAGCCGGCCCCGGTCAGCGACGCCGACACCGACGTGGGCGCCGAGCTGCCCAAGCCCGGTGCGGCCAAGCCTGCCGAACCGGCCAAGCCGGCGGCGACGCAGTACGACTTCTACACCCTGCTGCCCGGCAAGGAAGTGGAAATGTCCGACGCGGAACTGGCCGCCAGTGCGCGCGCGGAAGAGCAGCGCAAGGCCAAGGCGGAAGCGCAGCGCGCACAGGCTGCCCTGGAAGGCCGCCCGGTACCGGCCGCCGCAGCGGCACCGACGACTACGGCCGCAACCGCAGCCACGACCACCGCAGCACCGGCCCCGTTGCCGGCGCCGGTCGCCGAGCGCCCGGCTGCTGCAGCGGCGCCGAAGCCGGTTGCAGAGACCACCGCTCCCAAGCCGGAAGCGACGACCACGGCTGCAGCCACGCCGGCCGCAGTCGCTGCCCAACCGGCAGCCAGCAATGTGCGTTATATCCTGCAGGCCGGTGCCTTTGGCGCGTCGGGTGATGCCGAAGCCACCAAGGCCAAGCTGGCGATGATCGGCCTGGCTGCACGGGTGGAATCGGCACAGATCAACGGCAAGACGGTCTACCGCGTGCGCATGGGGCCGTACGGAAGTGCCGGCGAACTGGCCGAAGCCAAGCAGAAGCTGGATGGCACTGGTTTGCAGGCGATGGCGATCAAGGCGCAGTAACGGTAGAATCGCTCCATTGGCCTCCGAGCCCGTAGCTTCACCTATCTGGCCTTGAGCCATGAAAAAGCCCCGCATCGCGGGGCTTTTTCTTTTGACGCTATGCTGGCGCTCCCGGGAAATGGATGGCGCACATGGGCAGTTCAAACGGCAACGACCGCCGCATCGACAACATCGAATTCAACGTGGGCGACATTGCCCGCAGCAAGGCGTTCTACGGCACGGTGTTTGGCTGGACCTTCACCGACTACGGCCCCGGCTATACCGAGTTCAACGACGGACGGTTGCGCGGTGGATTCACCACCGATGGGCCGGTACGCAGCGGCGGACCACTGGTCATCCTGTATGCGGATGACCTCGAGGCGACCGAGGCACGGGTGGAAGGCGCCGGCGCGAAGATTTCCACGCCGGCGTTCGACTTCCCGGGCGGGCGGCGGTTCCATTTCATCGACCCGGATGGGTATGAATTGGCGGTGTGGACCGCGGCTTAGTCGCGCGCCACCTGGAAGCCGGCGAAGGACTGACTGACCGGCATCACTTCGAGACGGTTGATGTTGAGGTGGGCCGGCAGGTTGGCGACCCACAGGATCTGCTCGGCGATGTCGTCGGCGGTCATCGGGTTCGCACCGGTGTAGAGCGTGTCCGAGGCGGCCTGGTTGCCGTGGGTGCGGACCAGGGTGAATTCGGTTTCGGCCATGCCCGGTTCGATGGTGGTCACGCGCACGCCGGTGCCGTGCAGGTCCGAGCGCAGGCCCAGCGAGAACTGGCTGACGAACGCCTTGGTGCCGCCGTAGGCGTTGCCGCCCGGGTACGGGTACACGCCGGCCACCGAGCTGATGTTGATGATCGCGCCCTTGCGCGCCACCAGCTGCGGCAGCAGGCGGTGGGTCAGCGTGACCAGCGCGGTCACGTTGGTGTCGATCATGGTGCGCCAGTCTTCCAGCGACGCGCTCTGGGCCGGGGCGGTGCCCTGAGCCAGGCCGGCGTTGTTGACCAGGAGGTCGATATCGGCAAAACCGGCCGGCAGCGCGGCCAGCGCAGCTTCCATCGCGGCGGTGTCGCGGACGTCGAACACGGCGGCGTGCACACGCTCGGGGCCGTAGGCGTCGACCAGCGGCTGCAGCCGTTCGGCGCGGCGCCCGGTGGCGATGACCCGCCAGCCGGCCTGGGCGAAACGATGGACGGCGGCGGCGCCAAAGCCGGACGTGGCGCCAGTGATCAGAGCGGTACGGGTCATCGCGGGTCTCCGTGGAATTCCCGACCATTTTCGCACCCTGCGCGCCGCTGTGTTGGCGCCCGCTGGCGGATCAGCGGATCCGGAACACGCGGGCCTTGGGCAGGTCTTCGTCCACCTGCAGGAACCAGCGCCCGGCGATGCCCGGCACCACCACGATGGCCGGGTTGGCGCGGCTGGCCTTGAGCTTCAGCTCGCCCTTGAGCACCTGCCACTGCTGGCCGTTGTCCAGGGTGAACACGGTTCCCGGCTGCCAGCCGTCGACCTGGCCGGTGACGTTGGCATGGATGGGGCCGTCGTCCAGGCCGGGGAACATCGGGGCCGGGGTGGGCGCGCCGGGCAGCGGCGCCGGAGCAGCGGCCGGGGCCATCGGGGCGGCCGCCACCGGCGCCGGTGCACGGGCCTCGGCCTCGCGCAGCAGGCGGTTGAGGGTCTGCAGCTGGGCCGGTGTGAGGCCCACGTCGGCCAGCTGCTGCGGGTCCACGCGCTGCTCGATCGCCACATACGGGGCCTGCGCCGAGGCCGTCGCGGCCAGCCAGACCATGCCCACACCCGCCAGAACCTGCCACCTGCGCATTGCCCGCTCCACTGCCTGTAAGTGCCTGAGGAGCGCACTGTGCTTCACTTTCATGGCACTCAGATGACAGGCCAGACACCGCTTTCCGGGCCGGGTGCCCGGCTGGGGGTAAAATGGCCGCCAGCCACGCAGCCGCGATGGCGGTATTGGACGTCCCCCATGATCAACAACGATGTACTGCGCAGCATCCGTTACATGCTCGATCTCAGCGACGGCAAGATTGCCGAGATCTGTGCCCTCGCCGACCCGGCCTTCGTGGTCGACAAGGCCGACGTGCCCGGCTGGCTGCGCAAGGAAGACGAAGAAGGCTTCGTAGCCTGCGACGACCGCACCCTGGCGCATTTCCTTGACGGCCTGATCGTGCTCAATCGCGGCCGCGATGAAAGCCAGCCGCTGCGCCCGGTGGAAAAGCGCATCACCAACAACCTGGTGCTGAAGAAGTTGCGCGTGGCCTTCGAGCTGAAGGACGTGGACATGCACGCGATTTTCGAGAGCGCCGGTTTCCCGGTGTCCAAGCCGGAGTTGTCGGCGCTGTTCCGGCAGCCGGACCACAAGAACTTCCGAGCCTGTGGCGACCAGCTGCTGCGCAATTTCCTCAAGGGTCTGACCCTGCGCGTTCGCGGCAGTTGATTCAGAACGCGGTCTGCACCGCGAACTCCACGCGGGACCCGGCGTTGCTGCCGAACAGGCGCTTGGCGGCGCGGTCGGTGTCGTGGGCGGTGAGGCGAAGTTCCCACGGGCCGTGCACGGTCCAGATGGCGCTGAGCTGGCCATGCAGGTAGTCGTCTGCGTAGGCGCTGTCGAGCCAGTACTGGCCGACCGCGCCTTCCAGGCGCCATTGATCGTTCAAGGGCAGCCGCCCACCGAGCTGGGCGTAGGTGCCGGTACGACCACCGGCCAATGCATCGTCCGACACGCCCACGCTGACCCACACCCGCTCTTTCCAGGCCAGGGTGCTGTTGAGCTCGGTCCAGTCCAGGTCCACGTCGGTGGACGGATACAGGTAATGGGTGAGGTTCACGTCCAGCGCCCAGTCCGGCGCCAGCTGGCCACTCCACCCGGCCACGATGTCGAACTCGCTGCGCGCGCCGGCGTCCGGTTCGAACGACACCCCGGAGCCCCACACCGAGGCGTACCAGCCCGATTCGCCGGCCAGTTTGATGCCCGCCTGCACCGCCGGGTCTTCCAGGGTCTGCGAGCTGCCGCGCCAGACATAGTCCGAGGTCAGCGTGGCGTTGCCGCTCACGCCGGCCAGGGCCGACCCACTCAGGGCCAGGCCCACCACCAGCGTACCCATACGGCGCAGCGCGCGCCGTGTATCCAGCATTTCCACCACGTGTGCAACTCCAGGAAACGGCCTCGCCGTTGAAGCGCACAGTGTGGTGAGCGGGGGCGTAAAGGCGCCATGCGGTGCAAGCGCGGGGCGCGCAAATTCGGCGTAAAAGCTGCCTACCAGGCCTTCAGCCGGGCCGCGCTATCATGGCCGCCCTGACTGACCTGCAGCGAGTATGGCGTGGACGCGATCCTGACCCCGGTATCGATTGGCGAGCTGATCGACAAGATCACCATCCTGGAAATCAAGGCCGAGCGCATCACCGATGCGGGCAAAGTGGCGAACGTGCGCACCGAACTCGATGGCCTGCTGCCGCTGTGGCAGGAACAGGTCGGCGCGCAGCCGGGCCTGGCCGCGCTGAAGACGCAGCTGAAGGAAATCAACGAGCGCATGTGGGTGATCCAGGACCAGCTGCGTGACAAGGAAGCAGCGCAGGTGTTCGACGATCAGTTCATCCAGCTGGCGCGCGGGGTGTATGGCACCAATGGCGAGCGGGTGAAGGTGAAGAACGAGATCAACCGGATTGCGGGATCGCAGCTGGTTGAGGAAAAGCAGTACCAGGGCGAGTGATGCAGGCCGGGGCGCCGTAGCCACGCAGGGCGTGGCTCTACCGGCGGTAGGCAACCTCGGGTAGAGCCACGCCCTGCGTGGCTGCTCCGGAATGCATCAACCAGACGTCGAAAGCCGCGCCAGGCCCGCGGTAGCGGACCGCGTAAGCGGGGCCGGCAACGCATCCGGCTGGAACCAGTCCAGCGCGAGGATCGCCTCCGGCTCCAGGTGCAGGGCCTGTGCGTCGGCCGGTGCGCGCACCAGGTAGACCGGGGCGACCCAGTGCTGGCCGAGTGTGGGCTCGAAATGGTCCACCACGCACAGCAGCCTTTCCACGCTGACCTGCAGGCCGGTCTCCTCCAGCACTTCGCGCACCATCGCGTCTTCGACCTTTTCCATCCAGTCGACCTTGCCGCCGGGCAGGCCCCAGTGGCCCTGTTCGGGTTGACGCCCGCGCTGGACCAGCAGCACCGCACCGTCGGCGCGCTGGATGACGGCGCCGCAGCCGACGCGGGGTTGCTGCAACGGGATGGACTCAGACATGGAGATCTCCGGAAGTCGCCGCATTATCGCCCCAGCGCGCATAAAAAAGGCCCGGCAAACTGCCGGGCCCCTGCCGCTACGCCGGTACCGCGCGTAGCGAAGCGATCAGACGCCGCTTACCAGCTGAAGCGCGGGCCGACCGACCATTCCTTGTCACCGTGGCGATCCATCTTGATGTCGCCGTTGATGCCCCAGTTCTGGTTCAACTTCACCTGGCCACCCAGGCGACCATAGAAGGCGCCATCCGGGTTGATGCCGTGCTTCTTGCTGTAGTCCTCGTAGCCGGCCATTGCATAGACTTCGGCGTGCTGGCCGAACGCGGTACGGATACCGGCTTCAGCGCTGTAGCCGTTGAAGTCCAGGCCTTCCTTCGGGTCGAACTTGTTGTAGGCAACGCGGCCCACGAAATCGGTGCTGGCAGCGATGGCCTGGTTGTAGCCCACGCCGACGCGCCACTGGTCGACCTTGAAGTCGCCGATGTCGGTCTTCTGCTGATTGAACTCACCGAACGCATGGAAGTTCGGGTGGAACGCGTACGAACCCTTTACACCCCAACCGTCAGCCTTGCCACCGTCGGCATCGGTCTTGACGTAATCGCCTTCGGCGTAATTGTAGGACAGGCCTTCGGCAGCGGAAGCGCCGAACGGCAGGGCGGCGGCCAGCGCCAGGGCAATCAGGGAAGTCTTCATGGGGGTACACCTTTTCTTGTTCGTTCGTGCAGTGGCGCAAGCGGCTTCTGCATCGGGAATGTAAATTCTCCGTTATTCGACACAACGCGCCCTGAAGTACGCCGCTTTCAACACCGTGGATTTTGGGCAACGGTTCAGTCGCGCTCTGGCATACGCGCGCGCTGCATTTTTCAGGTGTTTTGTGCGTGCACGCGCATGCATGAACCGCGCATGGATATCACGCAGTAAGAGGATTGACGCGAGGAGAAGAAGGAAATGTGGTCACGACGATACCCTTGCGGGGCGTCGCGCGTTGGGGAAGCCGCTCTTGGGGAGTAGTCGGCTAACGCGCCCATTTTCCGTAGTGCACCGGCTGACGCAGCTGGGGCGTCACACCGCAGGTCTCTTGGGGAGCGTCCTGCCCGGCCCTTGAATAGTGGGCTGAATCGGCGCCCATTAACATCAGAATGTTCCCCACTAATGTTAGGGATTTTCTGACCCTGACCGGCGGAAATGGGTCGATTCCGTCATGCAACTGCTTGATTCTTGGTCATGACACCGCGTGCACACGTGGTCGTCACCGGATCTGACGGATCTCGGGCGCATTGTCGATTTCCCTCACTCCCCCGCGTCGTACCCATTGAAGGTGCCCATTCTGGCGCACCGGTTACCGGAGGCTGCAGATGTCCTATATCGACGGTTTCGTACTGGCCGTACCCACCGCCAATAAAGAGAAGTTCATCAAACACGCCAATGAAGGCGATTCGGTGTTCATCGAGTTTGGTGCCACCCGCGTCGTGGAATGCTGGGGCGACGATGTCACCCACGGCAAGCAGACCGACTTCTTCCGCGCGGTGGAAGCCAAGGACGATGAGACCATTGTGTTCTCCTGGATCGAATGGCCGGACAAGGCCACCCGCGATGCCGGCATGGAGAAGATGATGAGCGACCCGCGCATGGATCCGGCCAACAATCCGATGCCGTTCGACGGCAAGCGGATGATCTATGCCGGCTTCGTCCCGATCGTGGAGTTGAACGGCAAGAAGTAACACGCCGCCACGCGGCGACGACGACGACGCATGCAGCCATCGCCCCGGTCAGCGGGTGTGGCTGCTGTCGTCGTCCAGGCGGTGGGCCGCGCCCATGCCCATGCCTGCGCCGCCACCGCCGCCCATTCCTCCCCCTCCACCGCCACCCCCTCTTCCGCCGGCGCGATCGTCACCGCCGGTGTTGCCGCGTGCGCCACCCGGCGCAGGCCGGGCGGGCCCTTGGCGCGGAATGGTGACGCTTGCAGGAATCGGCGCCAGGTCGAGGGCTTCGCGGATGAAGTCGCGCAGCGACACCACCAGTTCGGCGGTGGGCACGGCGCGGCCTTCGGCCAGTTCGTTGGCGGCATGCGCGGCCAGGCGCACCTGCTCGTCGGTGCCGAGCAGCACGATGTCGGAGAGGGCCGCTTCAACGGCATCGCGTATGCGGCGGGCACGGTCGCTGCCGGCACTGACCGGGAGGTCCAGGCCTTCGTCGCTGTCTGCTTCGAGTTGCCGCAGGTCGCGAAGGTGGCGCGGGTCCACGTGCAGTGCCCCGGTGAATGACCCACCCAGGGTCTTGTAGGCGGCAATCAGGGTACGCAGCCGCTCGTTGATCTGGCGGTTCTCGCGCTCGCGGCGCTGCTGCAGTGTCTGCATGAAGACCAGGCGGATACCCACGCCTATGAGCGTAATGACAGCCAACCCGACCAGGGTCGAGAGCATGGCCTGCCAGGAGCTGAAATCCAGGTTGCGCATGGTGTGCAGACTCCCTGTCGTACCGGCGGGAAAGCCTCTGCGTTTTACCGGAGACCGCGTCGCCGCGGCGTGTGCACCAGGGTGCTCACGGCGCCCGCCCGAAGGCAGGCGCCGTGCTTGACGCTATTACTTGCGGGCGACGCGCTTGGCCGGGGCCTTGCGGGCCACGGTCTTGGCGGCGCGCTTGGCCGGAGCGGCCTTGCGGGCGACCGACTTGCGGGCCACGGCGGTCTTCTTGCCGACGGCCTTCTTGGTGGCAGCCGACTTGCGGGCGACAGCCTTCTTGGCGGTAGCGACCTTCTTGCCGACGGTCTTGCGGGCGGTGGCGGTCTTCTTGCCAACGGCCTTCTTGGTGGCAGCCGACTTCTTGGCTACGGCCTTCTTGGCGGTGGCGACCTTCTTGCCGACAACCTTCTTGGCGGCCACGGTCTTCTTGCCAGCGACCTTGCGGGCGGTGGCCGACTTCTTGGCGACAGCCTTCTTGGCGGTAGCGACCTTCTTGCCCGCGACCTTCTTGGCGGTGGCGGTCTTCTTGGTCACGGCCTTCTTGGCGGTGGCGACCTTCTTGCCCACGACCTTCTTGGCGGCGGCAGTCTTCTTGGTCACGGCCTTCTTGGCAGCGGCGGTCTTCTTGGTCACGGCCTTCTTGGCGGTGGCGACCTTCTTGCCGGCAACCTTCTTGGCAGCCTTGGTGGTCTTGGTCACGGACTTTTCGGCGGCGGCCTTCTTCTTGGCAACCTGCTTCTTCAGAGCAGCCGCTTCGGCCTTGGCATTGGTCTTGGCCGCTTCCAGCTTCTTCTTGGCGCTGGCCAGGGTCTTGCCGACCGACTTGGCGGCCTTGTCAGCCTTCTTGGCGACGGTCTTCTCGGCCTTCTTGACGGCCTTCTTGACCTTGGCAACCTGGGTGGTGGCGGCCTTGCGGGCGCGCTTGGCGGTCTTCTTCACCGAGGCCACCACTTCTTCAGCGGTGTGGGCGATGGTTTCGCCAACGTTCTCGGCCGTCTCTTTTACGCTGTCGACGCCCTGCGACAGGGTCGCGGTCACACCATTTCCGTTGCTCATGTTGCCCTCCTGAGGGGCCTGGTCAGTGATTTCGCTGGCGATGCTATACCGGAGTTGTCCGTGGTGGAACGGTCTTGTCGCAGGTTTTGAGTCGCGGGTGTGTTGGGGAGGTGGGTGGTTGGGTGCGGGTGTGGGTAGGTGGTTTGTTGGAAAGTGCTTTAAAACAGCTGTGCGGTTGTTGCGGAGATGCGCGGCGACGGTTGTGTTCGGGTGCGGTGATGCGGGGATGCGTGCGGCGTAATTGGTCGTTGTGTGCGCTCGGTTTGTTGCCAATTTTTCTGCAAGTGCGCGGGTTTGCAGGTAGGTGGACGTGTGTTGGCAAAGCGCGTTTCCGGTTTTTGGTCCATGCGTTAAAGGGCCTGTCAGCGATATCGGCGGTCGTTTGGGAACCGACCCTACCGGTGCGACGGTCCGTTGCGGTTCAACCGCGCATCGTCCGCGCGTCGCGTCCGTGCAGACCCGGACCGATGCCTGTAATACCCGCTAGCACCCCTACCGCTCACCCCAGTTTCAGGCGTCCCGAGACAGACTCATTCAGCTTGAATTACCGTATACCCGTCCCCCGCACCCACCGGACTCCCATGCGACCGCTTCCGACCCTGCTTACGCTCGCACTTGCTGCCGCCTTCGGTGGCTTCGTCGCCTCGGCGATCAATGCCAACCTGGACAACCGTGCCGAGGCGGCACCGGCGTCGCTGGCGATTCCGGCCACGGCCGCGCTGCCGGCTTCGGTGGCCGGGCAGCCGGTGCCGTCGCTGGCGCCGATGCTGGAGCGGGTGATGCCGGCGGTGGTCAGCGTCAACACCAAGCAGGTGGTGCGGGTGCGCAACCCCTACTTCAACGACCCGTTCTTCCGCCGACTGTTCCCGGAAGTGCCGCAGGAGCGGATCAACGAGTCGCTGGGCTCGGGCGTCATCATCGACGCCGCCGAGGGCCTGGTGCTGACCAACCACCATGTGATCGACAACGCCGACGACGTGCAGGTGACCCTGTCCGACGGGCGCACGGTCAAGGCCGAGTTCCTGGGTTCGGACCGCGACACCGACGTGGCGCTGATCCGCATTCCGGCCGACAAGCTCACCGCGCTGCCGCTGGGCGACAGCGCGCAGCTGCGCGTGGGCGACTTCGTGGTGGCGATCGGCAACCCGTTCGGCTTCAGCCAGACGGTCACCTCGGGCATCGTCTCGGCAGTCGGCCGTACCGGTATCCGCGGGCTGGGCTACCAGAACTTCATCCAGACCGACGCGTCGATCAACCCGGGCAATTCCGGCGGCGCGCTGGTCAACCTGCAGGGCCAGCTGGTCGGCATCAATACCGCCAGCTTCAATCCGCAGGGCAGCATGGCCGGCAACATCGGGCTGGGCCTGGCCATTCCCACCAACCTGGCGCGCGACGTGGTGGACCAGCTGGTCAAGCACGGCGTGGTGGTGCGCGGCACGCTCGGGATCGAGGCGCAGAACCTGACCCAGGCGCTGGCGCAGAACCTGGGCCTGAGCGAAGCGCGCGGCGCGTTGGTCACCCGCGTGCTGGCCGGTTCGGGCGCAGCCGCAGCCGGGCTGAAGCCGGGCGACGTTGTGGTGTCGGCCAACGGCCAGCGGGTGGACAGCGCGCAGGCGCTGCACAACGTGGAAGGCCTGCAGCCCGTGGGCAGCGCGCTGAGCCTGGACGTGCGCCGCGACGGCAAGCCGCTGCAGCTCAAGGCCACGCTGAAAGAGCAGGCGCGCGCGGTGGCCGGCGAGCTGCTGGACCCGCGCCTGGCCGGCGCGACCTTTGTCGACCTGCCCGAAACGCTGCGCCAGGCCGGCGACGGCGGCGTCATGGTCAGCGAGGTCAAGCGCGGCAGCCGGGCGGCCAACTCGGGGTTGGCCGCGGGCGACCTGATCATCCAGTCCAGCGTGGGTGAGTTCGCCGACCTGGCCAGCTGGCGCGCCAATTTCCAGAAGCCACCGCAGCAGCTGGTGCTGCGCATCGTGCGGGGCAACGCGCGCGGTGACCTGGTGATGCGCTGAACCGGTCAGCCGGCCTTCGCGTGCGGATCACGCCAGCTGACACCCTCTACACCCCGCCGGTGCTATTACCTTGTATTCGTTGCCGACGGGTTCATCCGCGGTCACCTTCCCCATCGATTACATAACGGAGAGTCACGATGAGCCCCACCAATACCGAAAACCTCAAGGAACACCTGGGCGAAGCCGGTTCGCACCTGAAGTCGGCCGCCAGCGCTGCCGGCGGTGCGATCAAGGGCGCCACCGGCGCTGCTGGCGATGAGCTGCGCATCGGCCGGGCCAACGTCAAGGCCGAGCTGTCCGACACCGCGCTGTCCGGCCTGGCCGCTGCTGAATTCGGCGGCGCCGCTGCCAAGGAGCAGGTCGACGCGCTGATGGACAAGGGCAAGGACCTGGTCGACAGCGCCGCCGAGCTGATCCGTGAGCGCCCGCTGGCTTCGTTCGGCGTGGCCTTCGCGGCTGGCTGGATCATCGCCAAGCTGGCCCGCAGCGGCGGCGACAAGTAAGTCGGCGTGAGCGATCAAGCACAGTCGACGCCGGAAGGTGGAGCAACGCCTCCACCGGACGGTGATGCGGCGCCGCGCGCCCCGCGCCTGGATGAAAGCATCCGCGACGTTGGCCAGGCCGGCCGCGCCACGGTGGATTCGGCAAAGCACACCCTGCGCTCGCTGCGTCGGTTGGCGTCGTTCGAGTTCGCCTTGGCGCGCAGCGCGTTTGGCCGGGCCCTGGCGTGGAGCGGGGTTGCGATCGTGTTCGGCGCCTCGGCCTGGTTGCTGCTGGCCGGCACGGTGATCGCGTTGATGCAGCGGTGGGGCCTGTCCTGGTTCCATTCGCTGCTGATCACCTCGCTGATCAGCCTGGCCATGACCGGCTATGCAATCTGGCGGGTGTCGTTCTTCTTCCGCCACACCGGCATGCACGCCACCCGGCGCCAGCTGGCGCGGTTGGGCCTGTTCGACGAGCCCACCGACGAGGATGCCGAAGGGCAGCCGGAGCAGACGGAGCGTTCGCCATGAAGTTCGAAGCGTTGCGCCACCGCGTCAAGCGTGCGGAAAAAGTGGTCTCGGTGCGGGTCGACGAGACCCAGTGCAGCTGGTTCACCCTCAGCCAGGCCTGGCGCGAGGGCTGGACGCCGCTGCGCATCGTCAGCGTGGGTTTGGCTGGCGGCTTTTTGGCCGGCAAGCTGGAACCGGGCGGCGCCCGTTTCCACGGTGCACGTTGGCTGCAGATGATCGGGTCGGTGTCGAATCTGCTGGCCAGCGCGCAGGCAGCAGTGGCCTCGATGCAGGCCAGTGACGCGGCCGAGACCGCCGAGCAGGCGGCCGACAAGGTGGATGAAGCCGTGGACCAGGCCCCCGTAGCGCCGGTTCGGGCTGCAGCACCTGCTGTTGCGCCCGTGGCTACGCCGCGTGCGCAGGTGACCGCCACGCAGGAGGCGGCGCAGCCGCAGCCGGCGGAAGCGGCGACGGACATGTCCGAACGTTAGATGCTGCAATCGCCCTGCCAACGGCAGGGCGCCACCGGGCGCGCGGTTCGCCGCATCCTGGATCTACCCAGCGTTTTACACACGCCGCACCTACCGGGCGTGCCCAATAATGCGTGACCCAACCAGCGTGCGACCTGCATGAGCGTTCCCGTGACCTCCCCTGCTGCCGACGGTGACCTCGTCGCACCACCCGCCCCGCCGCACACTCCGCGCCCACGCGGGCCGATGTCGCTGGTGGTGCTCGCCTTCCTGGCGGTCTGTTTCACCTTGTGGGCCGCGCAGGACATCGTCCTGCCGATCCTGCTGGCGATGTTCTTCGCCCTGGTGGGCAACCCGATCCTGCGCCTGCTGGGCCGCCTGTGGATTCCGCGCTTCCTGGCCGCAGTGCTGGTGATCGGGGTCGGCCTGAGCGGCGCCACCGCGCTGGGCGTGCAGCTGGTGGGCCCGGCCATGGACTGGGCGCAGGAAGCGCCGCAGCAGCTGCGCAAGGTGGCGCGCCAGGTGCAGAACCTGACCAAGCCGGTGCAGCAGGCCAACCAGGCGGCAGAGAACTTCGCACGCGTGGCCGGCGGCGAAAGCGCCCGCCGCGTGCAGGTGGTACGCACCCAGCTGGACGACCCCTACAAGGTGCTGACCCGCGCGCCGCGGCTGGCCGCGTCGATCCTGGCGGTGGTGCTGCTGACCCTGTTCTTCATGATCTACGGGCAGAACCTGCAGAAGCACGCCATCGCGCTGTTCCCGAGCCGCCAGCAGCAGCGTTTCACCGCCGACATCCTCCGTTCGATCGAGCGCGAGGTGTCGCGCTACGTGCTGACCATCACCGTGATCAATGCGCTGGTCGGGCTGGTTTTCTCCGGGATCCTGCTGCTGCTCGGAATCAGCCTGCAGGAGGCCCTGTTGTGGGGCACGGTGGCCGCGCTGCTGAACTTCGCGCCCTACGTGGGGCCGTTGATCGGGGTGACCCTGATGCTGCTGATGGGCTTCGTGGAGTTCAGCGACCCGTTCCAGGCAATGCTGCCTGCGGCCTGTTACCTGGCCCTGCACACCATCGAGGGCCAGGTGGTGACTCCGATCGTGCTGGGCCGGCAGATGGCGATCTCGCCGCTGATCCTGATCCTGGCGCTGATGGTGTTCGGCTGGCTGTGGGGCATGATCGGCCTGCTGCTGTCGGTCCCGCTGCTGGTCTGCATCAAGCTGGTGCTGGCGCGGCTCGAGGGCACCCAGGGCTGGGCCAAGCTGCTGGAGTAACCGGTAGAGCCACGCCCTGCGTGGCTGCCCCCACAGGCGTAGAATGGCCGGGTGAATTTCCCAGTCCTAGCCATCACCCTCGACCTCGACGACACCCTGTGGCCGTTCGCCCCCATCGGCGCCCGCATCGACCAGGTGTTGTACGAATGGATGCTCCAGCACAGCCCCGCCACCGCCGCGATGTACCCGGTGGCGGCGATGCGCGAACTGCGTGAGCGCTCCTTCCGCGATAACCCGCACCTGCACTACGACCTCAGCGCGCTGCGCCGGTTGACCCTGCAGGAGGCGCTGGAGAACAGCGGGGCCGACCTGGCCCTGCTGGAACCGGCTTACGAAGCGTTCTACGCCGCGCGCAACCAGGTGGAGTGCTACCCGGACGCGATCGAGGCGCTGACCCGCATCGCCGCCCGCGTGCCGGTGGCCGCGCTCAGCAACGGCAACGCCGACCTGGCCCGGATCGGGCTGGACCACCACTTCGCCTTCCAGCTGGGCTCGCGCGAACACGGCGCGGCCAAGCCGGCCGCCAGCATCTTCCACGCCGCCTGCGAACGCCTGGGCGTGGCCCCGGCGCACGTGCTGCATGTGGGCGACCATGTCGAAATGGACGTGGTCGGCGCCATGCAGGCCGGCCTGCGCGGCTGCTGGATCAACCGCGTTGAACACACCTGGCACCATCCTTCGCTGCAGCCCGACCTGCAGTTCGACACCCTGACCGGGCTGGCCGACTGGCTCGATGCGAATGCATCGGCGCAGCAGGCGCAGCCACGAACGGAGCACGACCCCGCATGACCCAGATCACCGGTTTCACCACCGATTCGGCCAACGCCCTGCTGCTGCACGTAATGAATCGCGAGCAGTTCGCGGCATGGCGCGCGCAGCAGGCGCCGGCGCTGGTTGCCTGGTTGGACGCGCAGCACTTCAACGGCAGCGGCTGCAGCGTGGTACTGCTGCCGGGCGAACACGGCCTGGCCGGGGCGATCGTCGGCGTGGGCGACAGCGGCGATGCCTATGCCTACGCGCATGCCCCGTTCGCGCTGCCCGAAGGCACCGTGTGGCAGCTGGCCGACGCACTGCCGGCGCCGATTGAAACCCTGCTGCACCTGGGCTGGGGCCTGGGCAGCTACCGCTTCGCACGCTACCGCAAGCCCAACCGCGCCCCGGCGCAGCTGGTGGCCACCCCCGCTGCCGAAGTGCGCGATGTGATCACCGCCAGCCTGCGCGTGCGCGACTGGGTGAACACGCCCACCGAAGACATGGGCCCGCAGCAGCTGGAAGACGCCGCCCGTGAACTGGCCGCCGCGCATGGCGGGCAGGTGGAGGTGATCACCGGCGACGCACTGCTGGAGCAGAATTTCCCGGCCATCCACGCGGTGGGCCGCGCCTCGCACCGTGCGCCGCGCCTGATCGCACTGCGCTGGGGGCAGGCCGGTCGTCCGCACGTGGCGCTGGTCGGCAAGGGCGTGTGCTTCGACACCGGCGGCCTGGACATCAAGCCGGCCGACGGCATGCGCAACATGAAGAAGGACATGGGCGGCGCCGCGCACGCGCTGGCCCTGGCCGGGCTGATCATGGCGCAGGACCTGCCGGTGCAGCTGACCCTGCTGATTGCCGCGGTGGAAAACGCGATCGGGCCGGACGCGTTCCGCCCGGGCGAAGTGATCGCTACCCGCAAGGGCCTCAGCATCGAGATCGACAACACCGACGCCGAAGGCCGGCTGGTGCTGTGCGACGCGCTGACCTACGCCAGCGAACAGAAGCCGGAGATCGTGCTGGACTTCGCCACGCTCACCGGCGCGGCGCGCATTGCGCTGGGTCCGGACCTGCCGGCGCTCTTCAGCAACAACGACACGCTGGCCCAGCAGTGGCTGCAGGCCGGTGACACCACGCGCGACCCGGTGTGGCGCATGCCGTTGTGGCGCCCGTACCTGCGTTACCTGCACAGCGGCATTGCCGACCTGGCCAACGCAGGCTCGCGCATGGCCGGTTCGGTCACCGCCGCGCTGTATCTGGAGCGCTTCATTGCCGAAGGCCAGGTGTGGGCGCATCTGGACGTGTACGCCTGGAACGACGGCGAGCGCCCGGGCCGCCCGGCCGGTGGCGAGGCGCTGGCGTTGCGCTCGGCGTGGGCCATGTTGAAGGGCCGGTATCTGTAAGCGCCGGTCCTGGCATGCCTGACAACCCGGATCCCCGCCTCGGCGGGGATCTGCCGTTAAAGGTTGTCGAAAATGTGAATATCGGTGTGGCGGGGGTTCTGCCACCATGCGCGTGACCCACCTTGAAGGCAGGCTCATGTCGCTCTTTCGATATACCCGCGCCGGTCGCGAGCCGGATTCGCCGCGCCCGCCGCATTCGCCGCTGTTGTGGATCGGCCTGATCGCACTGATTGCCGGTGCGGTGGTGCTGGCCTTTGCCTGGCTGGCCGGCTGGATCGGGCGCGACCGGGTGACGGCGCAGACCTTCACCGACACCATTGAAGCCACCGGCGCCAAGCACGCGGGGTTCCGCCGCGCGCACAGCAAGGGCGTGTGCGTGAGCGGCAGCTTCCAGGGCACGCCGGACGGCGCCGCGCTCAGCTCGGCGCGGGTGTTCCGCCAGCAGCAGGTGCCGGTGCTGGGCCGCCTCTCGATCGGCGGCGGCGACCCGCATGGTGCCGATGCCAGCGCGCGGGTGCGCAGCATGGCGTTGCAGCTTGTCACCGATGATGGCCAGGAATGGCGCACCGCCATGAACAGCTTCCCGTTCTTTGCGGTGCCCACTACTGAGGCGTTCCTGGAGCAGACCCGCGCCGGCATTCCCGACCCGGCCACCGGCAAGCCGGACCCGGCCAAACAGGCGGCCATTGCCGCGAAGTACCCGTCGGCGCGTGCGTTCGGGGCGTGGGCGAAGTCTGCGCCGTGGTCCACCAGCTGGGCCAACACCGATTACAACGGGGTGAACAGTTTCCGCTTCACCGCCGCCGACGGTACAGAACAGGCAGTGCGCTGGAGCATGGTGCCGCAGGCTGCCTTCGAGGCGATGAGCCCCGAGCAGCGCGCGCAGGCGAGCGTGGATTACCTGGCCGACGAGTTCGCGCAGCGGCTGGCGCAGGGACCGGTGCGTTGGGATATGTGGATCACGCTGGCCGAGCCGGGTGATGCGATCAATGATCCTTCCATCCCGTGGCCGGATACCCGCCGCCGGGTCAAGGCCGGCACGCTCAGCCTGACCGCGATGCAGCCGCAGGCCAACGGCGCCTGCAATAACGTGAACTTCGATCCGCTGATCCTGCCGAGCGGGATCGCCGGTACCGATGACCCGATCCTGGCCGCGCGGTCTGCGGTGTATTCGGAGTCGTTCAACCGCCGCGAGCGCGAGACGGCGAGCGGTGCGGCGCCGGCCGGGGGAGCACGTCGATGAAGGCGGACAACGGGCACTTCAATCTGACTGCGCGGGTGCTGCACTGGCTGATGGCGGTGCTGATCCTGACCATGCTGTTCGTGGGCGTGACCATGGTCGCCTCGCTGCACTGGCGGCCGATGCTGGTGGACCTGCACCGGCCGTTGGGTATCGCGATCCTGCTGCTGGCCGTGGTGCGGCTGGTGAACCGGCTGCGTCATCGTCCGCCGCCGCTGCCGGCGGATCTGCCGGCATGGCAGAAGTTTGCCGCGCATGCCTCGCATTGGATGCTGTACGGGTTGATGCTGGCGATGCCGCTGGTGGGCTGGGCGATGTTGTCGGCCGGTGGTTATCCGATCCAGATGTGGAAGGGGGTGTTGTTGCCGCCGATTCTTCCGCATGACGTGGCGCTGTATGCGGCGCTGCGCGGTGCGCATAGCGTGCTGGCGTATGTGTTGTTCGCCACGGTGGTGCTGCATTTGAGTGCCGCGTTGTTCCACCTGTGGGTACGCCGCGATGGCGTGTTCCAGGCGATGGCGAAAGGGCCTGAGCGGCGTTAGAGCCAACCCTTCTGCCGCGCCAACCGGTACGCCTCGATCCGGTTGGCCACGCCCAGCTTGCCGATGCACTCGGACAGATAATTGCGCACCGTGCCGTGCGAGAGGCCCAGCTGGGTGGCGATCTCGCTGGCCGAGCGGCCGTCGCCGGACAGGCGCAGCACCTGGCGTTCGCGGTCGTTGAGCGGGTCGGCCTGCGACCAGGCATCCAGCGCCAGTTGCGGGTCGATGGCTCGGCCGCCGTGCTGCACCTGGCGCAGCGCGTCGGCCAGCTTTTCCGCCGGTGCGTCCTTCAACAGATAGCCGCACACGCCGGCATCCAGCGCGCGGCGCAGAAACCCCGAGCGCGCGAAGGTGGTCACGATCACCACCTTGATCGGCAGTTCATGCCGCGAGATGCGCTGCGCCAGCTCCAGCCCGGAGAGTCCGGGCATTTCGATGTCCGTGACCAGGATGTCCGGCTTCAGCTGCTGGAGCATCCGCCACGCTGCTTCCCCATCGGCGGCAGCGCCCAGCACTTCGATGTCCGGCTCCAGCCCCAGCAGCGCCGACAACGCGCCGCGCACCATGGCCTGGTCTTCTGCGAGGACGATGCGGATCATTGGATCACCGTAGAGGATGTCGACAGCGAAAGGGACACAGGTGCCACCGGCGATGCTTCAGCCGCCGGCGGCACCGAGCGCGTCGCCGCCGGCAACGGCACCTGCACCGCCACGGTGGTGCCCTGCCCGCGCACCGAGGTCACCAGCAGGGTGCCGCGCAATGCCGCCACCCGCTCGCGCATGCCCGTCAGGCCGTTGCCATCCTCGTGCACGCCGCCCTGCCCGTCATCGCGAATCTGCATGGACAGCATGCGCCCGTCCTGCTCGAACGCCACCCAGGCCTGGTGCGCCTGCGCGTGGCGCACGATGTTGGTGGCCGCTTCGCGAAGCACCAGCGCCAGCCCACGCTCGATCTCCACCGGCATCGGTGGCGGCGGCGGGTAATCCAGGTGTACGTGCTGGCACTCCAGCAGCAGCCGCGCGGCCGCCAGTTCGGCGGCCAGGTCGCTGGCGCGGATCCCGGTGACCGCGCTGCGCACTTCGGCCAGGGCCTGGCGGGCGACGGCTTCGGCTTCGGTCACTTCGGCGCGGGCGCGCTCCGGGTCGCGGTCGAACAGCTTGCGCGACAGCTCCAGCTTCAAGGTGATCAGCGACAGGGTATGCCCCAGCAGGTCGTGCAGGTCGCGGCCGATGCGCTCGCGCTCGGCGGTGGCGGCGAGCCGGCGCACTTCGTCCTGCGAGAGCTGCAGCGCGGCCTCGCGGTCCTTGTTGGTGTTTTCCACGTTGATGATGATGCCGATGATCATCGCCATCGCCGGAATCCACACCACCAGCTGCCATTGGTAGCCCACCCATAGCGCGATGCCCACGAACAGCGCGTTGAGCGCCACCAGCTGGGCCAGGTAACGCCAGGCGCTGCCGATGCGGCACACCCGCAGGGTGACGCAGCCGAAGATGAAATAGCTGATGCCCGACGGGTACCACGGCAGCAGCGCCAGGCCCATGGCCACCATCGCCAACGCCAGGCGCGGCGCCTGCCTGCGCGGCGCCAGCAGCTGGCGGCCGTACAGCGCCAGGAACACCGGGTAGCTCAGCACCGTCAGCCACACCCAGGTGGCGGTGAAGCCGCCGCCGAAGATCGGGGTCAGGAACACCCAGCCGGTCCACAGCAGGTGCACCGCGTCGGACCAGGCCGGTTTGCCGCTGCGCAGGTTGTCAGCCACGGCCGAGTCCGGTGCGGGGCGCAAACGCGAAGAGAGCCAGCTGGGCAGCACGGGAACGTCCTTGGCGTGGGGATCGAGCGCGATCATGGCACCCAGTTTCGCGCGTCGCCATCGGCCCGGCCAGTGGTCCCGATCACCCCAAGCGGGTGACAGCTGTCACTGCCCGCGGCGCCGCTTTGCCGGGCATCCTGTGCCCCACCCGGCACCCCGCCGGTTTGCCCGCAACGATGGTTGCGGTCACACTCGGCCCGATTCCACGTCCAGACTCACGATGAACGCATCCGCTGAACTGCTCAAGGAACTCCGCATCGACCGCAACAAGGCCTCGGCGCCGCCGCCGTCGGGCTCGCCCCGCCGTGGCTTGTGGATCGGTCTGGCCATCGTCGCGCTGCTGGTGCTGGGCGGTATCGCCTGGTTCCTGTTCGGCCGAGAGCGCCCCATCGAGGTCAGCACCGTACCGGTGGTGGCGATCCAGCAGGGAACTGCCAGCAGCTCGGTGCTCGACGCCAGCGGCTACGTGGTGGCCCGGCGCATGGCCACGGTCTCGGCCAAGATCACCGGCAAGGTCCGCGAGGTGATGATCGAGGAAGGCATGCGGGTGGAAGAAGGCCAGGTGATGGCCACCCTGGACCCGATCGACGCCAACGCCCAGCGCAGCCTCTCGGCCTCGCAGCTGGAAGCGGCGCGCAGCCAGCTGGCCGGGTTGAAGGCGCAGGTGGCGCAGGCCGATGCCGAAGCCGGTCGCCTGCAGAAGCTGGTCGGCCAGCAGCTGGTCTCGCGTTCGCAGTACGACCTTGCCATGGCCCAGCGCGACAGCCTGCGGGCCCAGCTCAAGACCGCCGAACGCAATACCCGCGTGGCCGGCGACGCGCTGGCCATCGCCGAGCTCGGCGTGGACAACAACACCGTGCGCGCGCCGTTCTCCGGCGTGGTCACCGCCAAGGCCGCGCAGCCGGGCGAGATCGTCTCGCCGCTGTCGGCCGGTGGCGGCTTCACCCGTACCGGTATCGGCACCATCGTGGACATGGACTCGCTGGAGATCGAAGTTGAAGTGGGCGAGGCCTTCATCGGCCGCGTGCAGCCGAAGATGCCGGTGGAAGCCACCCTCAACGCCTACCCGGAATGGAAGATCCCGGCCGAGGTGATCGCCATCATTCCCACCGCCGACCGCGGCAAGGCCACGGTCAAGGTGCGCATCGCATTGAAGGTGAAAGACCCGCGCATCGTGCCGGAAATGGGCGTGCGGGTGAGCTTCCTGGAAGCGGCCGCGCCGACCCAGGCGGCTGCACCCAAGGGCGTGCGCGTACCGGCCTCGGCGCTGGTCGAGCGCGACCAGAAGACCGTGGCCTTCGTGGTCGGCGACGACAAGCGCGTGCAGCAGGTGCCGGTCACGGTCGGCGTGGCCCTCAACAACGACCGCCAGGTCACCGCCGGCCTCAGCGCCGGCGAGCAGGTGGTCAACAACCCACCCCCGGAACTGCGCGACGGCAGTGCCGTAGTGGAAAAGCAACCGCAGTAAGCAGGGCGGTGCCGCGACCTGGTCGCGAGCCGAGCTAGTGCGATTCCCGTGCCGTCCCGGCGCGCGCGTGGGCGGCTGCCCGCGATCTTTTTCCTCTTCATCGATTTACGGAGAACCACCCATGTCCACCCTGGTTTCGCTCCGCAACATCACCAAGACCTACCAGCGCGGCCCCGAGAAGGTGCAGGTCCTGCACGGCATCGACCTGGACATCCAGAAGGGCGACTTCGTCGCGCTGATGGGCCCCTCCGGCTCGGGCAAGACCACCCTGCTCAACCTGATCGGCGGGCTGGACACGCCCAGCGGCGGTGAGATCGAGATCGAAGGCGAGCGCATCGACCGCATGTCCGGCGGCCAGCTCTCCACCTGGCGCAGCCACCACGTCGGCTTCGTGTTCCAGTTCTACAACCTGATGCCGATGCTTACCGCGCAGAAGAACGTGGAGCTGCCGCTACTGCTGACCCACCTGGGCGCGGCGCAGCGCAAGCGCAATGCGGAGATCGCGCTGACCCTGGTCGGCCTGGCCGACCGCCGCAGCCACCGCCCCAACGAGCTTTCCGGCGGCCAGCAGCAGCGCGTGGCGATCGCCCGCGCGATCGTGTCCGACCCGACCTTCCTGATCTGCGACGAACCGACCGGCGACCTCGACCGTGCCTCGGCCGAAGAGATCCTGTTGCTGCTGCAGCAGCTCAATCGCGAGCACGGCAAGACCATCATCATGGTCACCCATGACCCCAAGGCCGCCGAGTACGCCACGCATACGGTGCACCTGGACAAGGGCGAGCTGGCCGACGCGCCTGCGGCCCACTGACGGAGGTCACTGCGATGAAGTATTTCTCGCTCATATGGGCGCAGCTGTTCCGCAGCAAGACGCGGACCCTGCTGACCCTGCTTTCGGTGGTGGCCGCGTTCCTGCTGTTCGGCATGCTCGACTCGGTGCGCGTGGCCTTCAGCTCGGGCGGCAGCGTGGAAGGCGCCAACCGCCTGATCGTGGCCTCGCGCCTGTCCATCACCCAGTCGCTGCCGATCCGCCTGGAACCGCAGGTGCGCCAAGTACCAGGGGTGAAGGACGTGACCTCGGGCATGTGGTTCGGCGGCATCTACCAGGACCCGAAGAATTTCTTCCCCAACTTCTCGGTGGCGCCGAACTACTTCGACGTGTACCGCGAGCTGCAGCTGCCGCCGGACCAGCTCAAGGCCTTCCAGGACACCCGTACCGGCGCGGTGGTCGGCGAGACCCTGGCCAAGGAGTTCGGCTGGAAGATCGGCGACACCATTCCGCTGCAGGCCACCATCTTCCCGCGCGGGGGCAGCAACGACTGGCCGCTGCAGCTGGTAGGCGTGTTCCGCTCCAAGGACCGCACCCTGGCGGCCAATGAAGAACGCCAGCTGATGATGAACTGGAAGTACTTCGACGAGTCCAACGACTACATCAAGAACCAGGTCAGCTGGTTCACGGTCACCCTGGACAACCCGGACCATGCCTCGCGCGTGGCCCAGGCCATCGATGCGATCTCGGCCAACTCCGACCATGAAACCAAGACCCAGACCGAGTCTGCCTTCCAGCAGGCGTTCGTGAAGCAGTTCGCCGACATCGGGCTGATCGTCACCTCGATCATGGGCGCGGTGTTCTTCACCCTGCTGCTGCTCACCGGCAACACCATGGCCCAGGCGGTGCGCGAGCGGGTGCCGGAGCTGGCCACGCTGAAGACGCTGGGCTTCAAGGACAGCACGGTGCTGGTACTGGTGATGATCGAGGCGGTGCTGCTGATCGGGCTGGGCGGTGCCATCGGCATGGCCCTGGCTGCCACCATCCTGCCGATCCTGTCGCCGAAGACACAGGGCCTGCTGCCGCCGCACGTGCCGACCCAGACCTGGGCGATGGGCGTGGCGCTGATCCTGGTCATCGGCGTGGTGGTGGGCCTGCTGCCGGCGCTGCGCGCCAAGCGGCTGAAGATCGTCGACGCCCTCGCGGGCCGCTGAGGAGAACCGACATGAAGAAGCAATGGTTGGGCAATCTGTTGTCGGTGCTGCTGCTCGCGGTGGCGCTGGTGGTGTGGATCATGCTGCCGTGGCCGGCGGTGCTGGCGGTGGTTGCAGCCGTGGTGCTGTGGCTGCTGCTCACCCGCAGCGGGCGGCTGGCGCTGGCCGCCACGCGGATCGGCGTGGCCAGCCTTCCGCAGCGCTGGGGCGCGTCCTCGGTGGTGGTGGTGGGCATTGCCGGCGTGGTCGGCGTGCTGGTGGCGATGCTGGCGATGGGCCAGGGCTTCCAGGCCACCCTTAACAGCACCGGAGATGAGAGCACCGCGATCGTGCTGCGCGGCGGTTCGCAGGCGGAAACCAATTCGGTGATCACCCGCGACCAGGTGCCGCTGCTGTCCACGGTGCCGGGCGTGACCAAGGACGCGCAGGGCAAGCCGATGATCTCGCCGGAGCTCTCGCAGGTGGTGAACCTGGTCTCCAAGGGCGACGGCACCGACGTCAACGCGCAGTTCCGTGGCGTGGGCGAGATGGCCTGGGCGGTGCACGACAAGGTCAAGATCACCGAAGGCCGGCGCTTCAATCCCGGCCTGCGCGAGATCGTGGTCGGCAAGGGTGCGCAGGGACAGTTCCGTGGGCTGGAGGTGGGCAAGACGCTCAACCTGGGCAACCAGCAGTGGACGGTGGTCGGGGTGTTCAACTCCGGCGACGCGCACGATTCGGAGCTGTGGACCGACGCTGAAACCCTGGCCAACACTTACCAGCGCAGTGCCTGGCAGTCGATCACGGTGCGCACTGACGGTGAGGCAGGCTTCAAGCAGTTCAAGGCCGGCGTCGCCGCCGACCCGCGCCTGAAGCTGGACGTGGAAACCACCAAGGCGTACTACGCCAAGCAGGGCGGTGGCCTGAACACGCTGATCAAGGTGCTGGGCACGGTGATCGGCGCGATCATGGCGGTGGGTGCGGTGTTCGGTGCGCTCAACACCATGTACGCGGCGGTCGCCACCCGCGCGCGCGAGATCGCCACCATGCGCGCCATCGGCTTCCGTGGCGTGCCGGTGGTCACCGCGATCATGCTGGAAACCATGCTGCTGGCGCTGATCGGCGGCCTGTTGGGCGGGCTGGTGGCCTGGGCCATCTTCAACGGCTACAGCGTCTCCACCATCGGCAGCAACTTCAGCCAGGTGGTGTTCCAGTTCAAGGTCTCACCCGAGCTGCTGTGGAGCGGGTTGAAGTGGGCGCTGGGGATCGGGCTGGTGGGCGGGCTGTTCCCCGCACTGCGCGCGGCGCGGCTGCCGATTACTACCGCGTTGCGGGAGACCTGATTGCTGGCAGAGACCGTGCCCCGGGGGGGGCACGGTCGGTTGCGTCGCAGTAGCTACCACTAGTAGTTCGCGATCCGGCACTGGGGCTTTCCTTGGACGCGACTGCAGGAAAAGACCATGTCCACGTAGCCGGGCAGCTCGCCGATCACCTCCACGCCCGCCCATTTGGCGCGGTCCATGAAGAAGGGCCTAAGCGCTGCGTACTCCTTGCGATACAGAAACTCGCGCGGCGCACCGTCTGCATGCAGGAAGTCCTCTGGCGTTTCCTGCATTCGCGCATAACGGTCACCTGATTCCAGATATTCCCAACGACGGGTTTCATGGTCGAAGTAGAACTCGATGAATCCCAGATACGCGGTAATGATGTTGAGGCGGGAGATGAGAGGCGTTATCCCTCCCCACGGGGATTCGATGCGCAGCACGCGCCCGTGTTCGGTATCCGCGTTGAGATAGTCGAAGCGAATTGCGCGCGTTATCATCCGCCGCGCCGTTTCGCGGGCTTCCAGATGTCTGGGATTGACGCCCGCAACGTGATGACCCCACAGGATGGTACTGCTTTGCGGCTGTTCCAGGGCCACATGGGGCGCACCCGGCGGCTGCAACGATACCGTCCCCCATGGATCAACGAATTCGTCCCGCCTCTCGTCGTACAGCCTCATCATCTGGTTGTACTGCGTGCGTATCCATGGCTCCGGCACGAAATGGGTCGCCACGCGTTGGCCATTGACCTCGGTCACATCGAAGCCCTGGATATTGGTCCAACTCGCGCCGTTGTAAATGTAGTGCTGTCCGACCCCAAGCGACTCTGCACGCTCATACATCTCACTGGCAGTGCACATGTAACAGGGCCGGGCAAGAGGATCCTCCACCGACGCCACTGCCGGATACGGCAACGCGGCCAATAGCAACCACCACACCTTCTTCATCATCTGCTCCCTGATTGCCCGCACACGCGGGTACAGGCAGTTCAGCAACAGGCGGAAGGGGTGACTATCGGAATGAGGCGAAACGCGACGCCTCGGATGCATCATCCGGAATGATGCAACCCACACTCCATGACAGGAGTGCGCAATACGTCATCGCCGCAACCGGGTTCACGCCTACGTTTTGGAACGCGGATCATGCCTACGGTGTGACGCAGTTCAATGGAAGCAGACAACCGGCCTCGTCTTTGTCTGAAAAGTCCGAATCTTCATTGCGAATGCGGCACCCCGTGGATACTTTCGCGCCCTCGGAATGGGCGTGCGTCGCGGACGAATTGCGACATCGCCCGACCTACGGAGGGTGTGGATGTCGACACAGAAGATTTCAGGCGCGTTTCGATCAGGCTTACGAACCTTGCCCGAAGGGCTGCTGATTGCTGGGCTGTTCGCCACAACGTGCTGGGCGACCAGGCAGGTTTCACTGGATCAGTTTTTCATACCGGCAGGCATACGAGTCGCAGCGTTGATCCTATGCCCTGTTCGGTTCTGGCCATACCTGTTGCTGGGCGAGTACGCCTACTATGGTCACCTGAGACTTCCCCTGATCGAGAAGTATGGCCTCTCCTGGGTCCTGATCTCCTCCGCGTTTCAGTTTCCAACTGCGGCGTGGGTCGTCTACCTGCATCGGCGACATATCGCTCGCCAGACGGATACATGGATGCTATCGGTCGCGACTGCTTCAGCAGTACTGATCGGAACAGGCACGGTTCTCATTGCCCATCTCCTTTGGCCCGTACCGCCGGCCGGAGGGATCGCGTCAATTGCGTTCAGAAGCACGCTTGGCGACTACGTAGCGATCCTGACTGTTGTGCCACTGGCGGCGCTGTGGAGACAGCGGATGGATGTCGACTGGCCGTCGTTTCTGGACTCACGGACCACATACGGCTTACTTGCACTTCTGGCATGCGGCTTCGTCTCGATCCTTCTTCCCCAAGGTTCAGTCGAACGAACGACTGCTCAACTTCTAATGGCGGCACCTGTCATCGCGCTGACCTGCCTGCAGGGCTGGCTGGGGGCAGCCATTGGAATGCCCTTGATGAATCTCTTCGTCCGCGTTGGTACCCCGGTCACCGGACTTCCCTCTTCGTTTGATCTGGAATCATTCAACGTACAGCTGATTGCAGCCCTGTCAGGTACGGCGTTGCTTGCCCTTGGCTCACGGATCACGCACTTCTACCATCAGTGCACTTTTCATGCGAGCGCCAGCCGGCAGGCCATCTCGAACGCTCGCACCTCCAATAGCGTGGGTGAACGCGAGCTCCGCAATCGAGCAATGGATCTTAGGCGGATTGGGGACGGGCTTGAGTCCGCGCTGAGCGAGACCATCGATTGGCTGAAAGTTCGCGGACACCACGACATGGCCTCAAGTCTTCTGCACGTTGCAACCGTTCACTCGAGGAAGTTCCGGGAGCAGACCAGCATGGTTTACCCAACCAGCATGGAGCATGTGGGGCTCTACCTGGCCCTTCAGATCGGAGGAGTCGGTGATGCCTGGCAACAGACAGCCAGGCTGGAGCGGCTTCATCTTTCAGGCGATCCTTGCCGGTTGGACCTGGATCTTCAGCTCAACGTCTATCGCGCAATGACAGAGGCGGTTTCCCTGCTGCTGGAATACGAGAAGGGAAACCTGTTGATCCGCGCCAGATGCGGTCGCCATGGAACCACCCGGGGCGTGGTGGTTACCATCGGCGCTGCGGACGTTCGGCACAGGCTATCCAGGAGCACAGTGACCATGGCGATTGGTCGGTTAAGTGGCCGGACCCAAGCCTACGGCGGAACCGTTCAGTGCCTTCGTAATCGCATCCGGATGTCGTTCGCTGATCCGTCAACGTGCTAGGGCTGCTCGGAGGCGTTCTCCACCCACCAGTTTGCAGCGCTTCCCCAACCACTCACCAGCAGCCTGAAATCGGGATGCCGGTACACCTCCCGCGCATGCGCCGGCGCGGATGGGCGATGGTCCGAAGGTAAGGCGATGCTGGTGTCCGTCGGGCCGGCGGGCAGCACCCAGTAGTAGGTTCCCGATCGCCCGATGATGAACTGCACCGCTCCTGCTTGTTCACTGACCTGCAGGTATCCAACTCCGTCACGTTCGAACGTATGAACGGCCCACTGCCGATCAAGGCTCACATTTGTCTCGGACGGTTGAACCTGCCCTATCCCGCTACTCGCAGACATGGGGTCCTTAATGTCGCCGGGGCAGCACAGCGCCCATGCGGGGAGCGGGGACGTCATCATCAGGATGAGCGGACACAGGTAACGCGCAGACAGTTTCAGCACCATGCACCTCCGATTCTTCAATGGCTGGTGCGCGCGATGCTATGCGCGCGGGTTCTGCAGCACGTTGAACAAAATCGGAAATTGGCGCAGCCACGCAGGGCGTGGCTCTACCGGGGGATTTTTCGCGAGCGGTACACGCTGTCGGAGACGAACAGCAGCAGGCCTACCCAGATCGCGGCGAAACCAATCGCCTTCGCGCTGTCGAACGGTTCGCGGAAGAAGAACACGCCCAGCAACAGGCCCAGGCTGGGAGCGATGTACTGCAGGATGCCGACCAGCGAGAGCGGGATGCGCTTTACGCCATAGGCAAAGCCGATCAACGGCAGGGCGGTGACCGCGCCTCCGAGGATCAGCAGCAGGTCGTTGCGCCAGCCCCAGCCGCCGAAGAAGCCGCCGCCGTGGCCGGCCTCGCTCCACAACGCGAAGCCGATTGCCGGCAGGAACAGGTACAGACTTTCGATGCCCAGCCCCGCCACCGGGTCTACCGAGATCATCTTGCGCAGCAGGCCGTACAGGCCGAACGAGCAGGCCAGGCCCAGTGCGATCCACGGCGGGGTGCCGGCGTCGATGGTCAGCCAGGTCACGCCGAGCGCGGCGCAGGCCACGGCCAGCCACTGCAGGCCGCGCAGGCGTTCCTTCAGCACCACCACGCCCAGTACGACGCTCACCAGCGGGTTGATGAAGTAGCCCAGGCTGGTTTCGATCACATGCCCGGCGTTGATCGCCCAGATGTACAGGCCCCAGTTGAAGGCGATAGCCATGCTGCTCAGCGCCAGCGTGGGCAGCGCGCGCGGCTGCGCGGCGATCTGCCTCCACCAGCCGGTGCCGTTGCTGATCAGCAGCCACGCCACCACCAGCACGGTGCTCCAGATGATGCGGTGGGCGATGATCTGCTGCGAAGGCACCGCCTTGAGCAGGTGCCAGTACACCGGCACCAGGCCCCACAGGGTGAAGGTGAAGGCGGTGATGGCCAGGCCACGGCGCTGTTCCTGCAGGGGCGTCCTTTCCACTGCGCTCACTTGCGGCGGGTCCGGGCCAGGGTGAGCACCAGCACGCCCGCCAGGATCACGCCCATGGCCAGCAGGTCATGCGGGCCGAAGTGCTCATGGCCGATCAGGGCACCGAGCAGCACCGCGATCACCGGATTGACGTAGGCGTAGCTGGCGGCCAGCGCCGGGCGCACGTTCTGCAGCAGCCACACGTAGGCGGTGAAGGCCACGATGGAGCCGAACATGCACAGGTACGCCACGGCCAGAAGCCCATTCATGCTGGGCCAGGTGGTCGGCCGTTCGCCGGTGGCCAGGCCGAGCGCGACCAACATGACGCCACCGCACAGCATCTGCCCGGCGGCGGTCATGAAGGGGCTGGGCAGGTCCAGGCCGCGCGCCCAGACCGAGCCGAACGCCCAGCCGATCGGGGCGATCAGCAGCAGGATCAAGCCCTGCGGAGACGCGGTGAGGCTGCTTCCCGCATTCAGCCAGACCACGCCGAGGAAGCCGATGGCGATGCCCAGCCACTCGCCGCGGGTGGCGTGCTGGCCGCGCATGGCACCGAACAGGGCCATCCACAGCGGTACCGAGGCCACGGCGGTGGCGGCCAGACCGGAGGAGACGGTGCGCTCGGCCAGCACCACCATGCCGTTGCCCAGCACCAGCATGGTCAGGCCCATGATGACCAGGTTGCGCCACTGCCGGCCGGTCGGCGCGGGCAGGCCGCGCCAGCGCAGCACGGCGTACATCAGGCTGCCGGCCACGATGAACCGGGCCCCGGAGACTGTCGTCAACGGCAGCGCACCGCCCTCCAGGGCGAAGCGGATGCCCAGGTAGGTGGACCCCCAGACCACGTACACCAGCAGCAGGGCCAGGACGACCAGGCCACTGCGGGGAGCGGCCTGCGGGGGTGCGGGGGTAGCGGCCATACGGGACCAGCGGGAGGGGGAGAGGGGATTCTAGGGCTTTGCCGCAGGCGCGGCATGCCTTCTGGTGGCACGCTGTCGTGCCCGGACTAGTTACATGGTGCAATGCCCACCGGTCATGCACGTGGGGTAAGGTAAAAACTGCCTAGAACCACCGCTCCACCGTGAGGACCGTTTTCCAGCATGAGCATCTCCCCTACCCTTTCCGCGCCCGCCAATGACAAGGCCGCGCTGAAACGTTCGATCTCCAACACCCTGAAGGGCTCGGCCGGCAATCTGGTCGAGTGGTATGACGTTTACGTCTACTCGGTGTTCGCGGTCTACTTCGAATCCCAGTTCTTCTCGGCCGCCGACAAGAACTCCACCATGTATGTGTGGGCGATCTTCGCCGCCACCTTCCTGATGCGCCCGATCGGCGCCTGGTACTTCGGCCGCTTCGCCGACCGTTACGGCCGCCGCCTGGCGCTGACCGTGTCGGTGACCATGATGGCCGCCTGTTCGTTCCTGATCGCGCTGACCCCCACTGCCGCCACCATCGGGGGCTGGGCCGCGTTGATCCTGCTGTTCGCGCGCCTGCTGCAGGGCTTCGCCACCGGTGGCGAGTACGGCACCAGCGCCACCTACATGTCCGAGGCCGCGCTGCCGGGCCGCCGTGGCTTCCTGTCTTCGTTCCACTACGTCACCCTGGTCGGTGGCCACGTGCTGGCACAGCTGACCCTGTTCACCATGCTGCTGTTCTGGGACAAGCCGGAAATTTCGGCCTGGGGCTGGCGCATCGCGTTCGGCATCGGTGGCCTGGCCGCCATCGTGGTGTTCTGGCTGCGTCGTTCGATGGATGAGTCGCTGACGGAAGACTCCATCGAAGCCGCCCGCGAAGGCCGCGCCAAGGCGTCGGGCTCGATGTACGAACTGTTCGTGCACCAGTGGCGCCCGCTGCTGCTGTGCTTCCTGATCACCGCCGGCGGCACCGTGGCCTTCTACACCTATTCGGTGAACGGCCCGAAGATGATCCAGAGCGCGTTTGCCGGTACCGACGTGATGACCGGCACGCTGATCAACCTGGGCGTGCTGACCTTCCTGATGGTGCTGCAGCCGATTGGCGGCTGGCTCTCGGACATCGTGGGCCGCAAGAGCCTGCTGGTGTTCTTCGGCGTGGGCGGCGTGCTGTACAGCTGGTACCTGATCACCCAGCTGCCGAACCAGCATGACCCGCTGTGGGCGTTCCTGACCCTGGCCATTGGCTTCGTGATCCTGACCGGTTACACCTCGATCAACGCGGTGGTGAAGGCCGAGCTGTTCCCGACCCACGTGCGTGCGCTGGGCGTGGGCTTCGGCTACGCGATGGCCAACTCGCTGTTCGGTGGTACCGCGCCACTGCTGTACCAGGGCGCGCTGAAGACCGACCGGGTGGGCGACTTCGCCATCTACGTCACGGCGATCATCGCGGTGTCGCTGGTTGTGTATGTGTTCTTCCTGAAGAACAAGGGGCCGAACTATCTGGATGGCACCCTGAAATAATTCAGGGTCGGAAAAATGAAAAAGGCCGGGGCATGCCCCGGCCTTTTTTTTGTTTCGCGTTCCGTTACCGGCGGGCGGCTTCGCTTTGTTCGCGGGTCTTGCGGAACTCCGAACCCTCTTCCCAATGCGGCCAGCGGCGGCTGTTGGCCAGTTCGGCGCCCAGGTCGTAGACCAGCAGGGTGTCGGCGGCGTGGCCGGCCGGGTCCCAGGTGGGGGTCCAGGCGTCGCAGGCCTGGTGGTAGCAGTCGGCGAAGTACTTCTCGCGCAGTGCCTTGCCGGCTTCAACGCCCCCTTCCAGCTTGTCCAGGCCCGGGCCGATGGTGATCGCCGGCACGCCCAGGCGGGCGAAGGCGAAGTGGTCGGCGCGGTAGAAGAAGCCCGCTTCCAGGTTCGGGTCGGGGCTGTAGCTGCGGCCACGGGCCTTGGCCACGCGCTCCAGGTCCCCTTCCAGCGAGACGCGGCCCTTGCCCCACGAGGCAATGTCGCGGGTGGGGCCGTCCGGGCTGAACATCTCGATGTTGATCACCGCGGCGGTCTTTTCCAGCGGCGCCAGCGGATGCGCGGCGTAGTAGTTGGCACCGAGCAGGCCCTTTTCTTCAGCCGTGAGCGCCACGAAGTACAGCGTGCGCTGCGGCTGCGGGCCGGCCGCGAACACGCGGCCCAGCTCCAGCACGGTGGCTACGCCGGTGGCGTTGTCGATCGCGCCACGGCGGATCCGGTCGCCCTTGGCGTCGGGCTGGCCGATGCCGAACGCGTCCCAGTGCGCGGAGAAGATCACCGCTTCGTCGGCGTGCGCGCCGCCCGGCAGCTTGGCCACCACGTTGCGGGTGACCACCTGCTCGCGCTTGATTTTGAACTGCGCCGACAGCGTAGCGTCGCCCAGCACCACCGGCTGGAAGCCAGGGGTCATGGCCTTGCGCTTCTCCGCTTCGAAATCCAGCCCGGCGTCGCGGAACACCTGCTCGGCCACCGAGCGCTGCATCCAGCCACGCAGCGGAACGTGCTGCGCCAGCGCCTGCTCCGGGGTGCGTTCGATGTCGAACAGCGGCGAGGTGCCCGAGCTCTTCACCGTGGCCCAGCCGTACGCCGCCGGGGCGGTTTCATGCACGATCAGCACGCCCTGCGCGCCACGCCGCGCCGCTTCCTCGAACTTGTAGGTCCAGCGACCGTAGTAGGTGACCGCCTTGCCGTCGAAGGCGCCGGGGCGTTCGGACTCGAAATCGGCGTCGTTGATCAGCATGACGGCGATCTTGCCGTGCAGGTCCACGCCCTTGTAGTCGTCCCACTGGCGCTCGGGCGCGTCGATGCCGTAGCCGACGAACACCAGCGGTGCATTCCTGATGTCCACCGACGCCTGCGGGCGCAGGCTCTGCATCGTCACATCCACGCCGTTTTCCAGCGCGCGCGCCTTGCCCTTCTGGCGCAGCTCCGCGCGCACCGGGCCGTCGACCGAGGCACGCACCATCGGCACCGGCTGCACCCAGCTGCCGTCCGGGCCGCCCGGCTGCAGGCCGGACTTGCGGAATTCCTCGATCAGGTACTGCACGGTGCGCTCTTCGCCGGGCGAGGCCGGGGCGCGCCCTTCGAACTCGTCCGAGGCCAGGATCCGCACGTGACGCGACAGCGCTTCGGGGTCGATGCCGCCGCCCGGCAGGTCATTGGCCGCGTGGGCCAGCCCGCCGACGAACAGACAGGACGACAACAGCAGCATGCGCATCGGATTCACGGCAGACACCAGAAAAAGAACGGAATGCCAAAGTGTAACGTGACACTTCAGTTACCGTGCACGCCTCAGCGCCGGTCGCGGTCCAGCCAGCAGGCCAGGCCCTGTGCGTTGAGCTCGATATCCATGGCGAGGATGCGCTCCACTGCGGCATCGTCCAGGCGGCAGCCGTGCGCCTGCGCGCGCTCCAGGTACAGCGCGGTGAGTGCTGAAACCAGGCAGCGGTGGCGATCAGGACGCTCATCGCACTGGCGACCGATCTCCACCATCGCATCGATCTGCTCCACCAGGTCGGCAGCCAGCGCGGGTATGCCCTCCACGCGACCGTAGTGGGTGAGATACACCGCCTGCGGCTCCAGTGCGAGCAGGCGCGCGATGGACTGCTTGAGCGGTTCGGGGTCGAACTGCACCGGCGAGGAGGTGGGCACGATGAAGGCGCCACGGGCGCTGTCCAGCTCGCGGTAGGACAGGCCGAAGGTGTCGCCGGTGAACAGGCTGCGGCTGCGTTCGTCCCAGACGCACAGGTGGTGGCGCGCATGCCCGGGCGTGTCCAGGCACAGCAGGCTGCGTCCGGCCAGGTCGACGCGGTGGCCGTCTTCGGCAATCACGATGCGCGCGGCCGGCACCGGCAGCACCGGGCCGTAGCTGCGCGCGATTTCCTCGGCGCCATAGACTTCGGTGGCACCGGCGACCAGGCGGGTGGGGTCGATCATGTGCGGTGCGCCGCGCGGGTGCACCACCAGCGTGGCGTTGGGCAGCTGCTGCATGAGCAGGCCGGCGCCGCCGGCATGGTCCAGGTGCACATGGGTGAGCACCAGCCAGTCCACCTGTTCCGGGGTGCAGCCCGCACGTGCCAGCGCGGCAAGCATGGCCGGTACGGCCAGGCCGGTGCCGCAGTCGATGAACGCGGCGCGGCCGTGTTCGACGATCAGGTAGGCGGCGTCGAAGTCATTGCGCTGGAACGCGGTATCGATGGTGAAAATGCTGGGGTCCACGTACATCGGCTCATCCCTGGCTGAAACGGTATGCCTGCCCAGTCTAGGGCGAACCGGCGGCCGACTTCGATGCGGCTTTGGTCGCACGCTGGGCCAGCCAGCTGCCGCGCAGCAGCAGCGCGGCCACCATCACCCCCAGGAACGCACCGTAGGCATACAGCACCGCGAGCACCTGGCGCCAGATCGGGCCGGCGTCGCTCTGCACCACACCGATATGGTGGCCCCACAGCATGGCGGCAATGCTGAGCACGAACGCCAGCACCAGCGCGGCGCTGTCGAACAGGCGCCGCGCGGTGTCGCGCGGCTGGCGGGGGAACATCCAGTACAACGTGCCCAGCAGGATGAACCAGGGCAGGAACAACACCAACGACAACCAGGCCATCGTGTTTCCTCCGTTGACGATTCCATCGACCAGCGGTCGATGGCTACCGCACGCGCCGCATCAGGCGGCCTGGTCGCGCAGCTCCTGCAGCGCGGCCAGCACCACGTCTACTTCCGCTTCCAGCTTGAACAGCTCGCTCTGCAGCTGGTCGCCCTGCTCGGCCTGCTTGAGCACGCCGATCAGCTGGCCCGCATCGCGCGGGGAATCGAAGGCTTCGCTCTGGATCAGCAGCGTGCCGTCGCCGGCCTGCAGCTTGAAGTAGAAGCGGCCGTCCTTTTCGCGGTACTGCTTGAACAGCGGCGGTGCAGCGCGCGCCACGCCACCGTCTTCCGCGGCGATGCTGCCGGCAGTGGATAGGTCGCGCAGGCCCACGGCGTGGCGCAGCTCCTTCAGCAGCGGAATGGCGTACTGCTCGCGCAGCTGCTGGCCGCGACGACGCAGCAGCGCTTCGATCTTCTCCGGCTCGGCCATCAGCGCGTCGTAGCGCTCGCGCAGCGGGGTCAGTTCGGCGTCGATGCGCTCGAACAGCTGCTGCTTGGCGTCGCCCCAGCTGATGCCGTCGGCGAAGGCCTGGGCGAACGCCGCAGTCTGCGCCGGGCTGGCGAAGGCCTGGTACATCTGGAACAGCGCCGAGCCTTCGGTGCTCTTGGGCTCGCCCGGTGCGCGCGAGTCGGTCAGGATGGAGAACACCAGCTTCTTCAGTTCCGCGCGCGGGGCGAACAGCGGAATGGTGTTGTGGTAGCTCTTGCTCATCTTGCGGCCGTCCAGGCCTGCCAGGGTGGCCACCTGCTCGTCGATCACCACCTCCGGCAGCGGGAAGTATTCCTTGCCGTACACGTGGTTGAAGCGCTGCGCGAAGTCGCGCGCCATTTCGATGTGCTGGATCTGGTCACGGCCCACCGGCACCTGGTTGGCCTTGAAGATCAGGATGTCGGCGGCCATCAGCACCGGGTACATGAACAGCCCCGCGCTGATGCCGGCGTCTTCGTCCAGCTGTTCTTCGCGGTTCTTGTCCACCGCCGCCTTGTAGGCATGGGCCCGGTTGAGGATGCCCTTGCTGGCGATGGCGGTGAGGAACCACATCAGCTCGGTGGTTTCCGGAATGTCGCTCTGCCGGTAGAACCAGACCTTGTCCGGGTCCAGCCCGCACGCCAGCCAGCTGGCGGCGATCTCCAGGGTCGAGCGCTGGGTCCGCTCCGGCTCCTGCGCCTTGATCAGGCTGTGCAGGTCGGCCAGGAAGAAGAAGCTCTCGATGTCCGAGGCGGCACTGGCGGCAATGGCCGGGCGGATCGCGCCGACATAATTGCCCAGGTGGGGGGTGCCGGAGGGGGTGATACCGGTGAGAACGCGGGTGGTCATGTGGGAATCATTACAGGCAGTTGAACGCCCCCAGTTTACCTGCCCGCGCGCAACCCCGTTGGCCGGCCCGGCGCGTTGAAGGTCATACCCAACCGCGAAGGCCCCTGCCATGAAACGCCTGACCCTGCCCCTGCTTGCCGTGCTGGCCCTGTGTGGCTTCAAACCCGCCGTTCCGCCGCGTGCCGACGCCGGTCCGGTCACCCTGAGCCTGGTCGACCGCGACCAGCAGCGGGAACTGCCCACCTGGCAGCACCGCGGCCAGCGCTGGGTGGCCGGCAGCCAGGGCACGCCGTATGCGGTGCGCCTGCGCAACAACAGCCCCGAGCGGGTGCTGGTGGTGCTGTCGGTGGACGGCCTGAACGTCATCAACGGCGAGGTGGCCTCTCCCGACCAGACCGGCTACGTGCTCGAGCCGTGGCAGAGCGCGGACATCACCGGCTGGCGCAAGTCGCAACGGGATGTGACGCAGTTCGTGTTCACCAGCCCCGGCAACAGTTACGCCGACCGTACCGGGCGCCCGGACAACATTGGCGTGATCGGCATCGCGGTGTTCAACGAGGCCCAGCGCTGGGTGCCACCTACCCCGCGCGCGCCGCCGGTGGCACGGGAAAAGAGCCGGGTGCAGGCGCAGGCATCGGCTGAAGCGGCCGCCGACAGCGCGATGCCCTCGGCCCGGGCCAGCGGCTCAGTGGCTGCTGCACCGGCGCCCGCGCTGGGCACTGGCCACGGCCAGCGCGAAGCGTCGTATTCGGGCAGCACCACCTTCGAACGCGCCAGCCGCCTGCCAGCGCAGCGCGTGGACATCCGCTATGACAGTGAGCGCAACCTGGTGGCGCGGGGCGTCATTCCGGCCCGCTACCGCGGCGGCGAGCGTGGCCCGCAGGCGTTTCCCAACAGCTTCGTGCCGGACCCGCCCGCCTACGGCTGGCGCTGAGCCGGACGGGTACGGACGCAAAAAAACGGGCCGCGATGCGGCCCGTTCCGGTTTCATACCCTCGTCGCGGTACTGCACCGCGCTGGCCCGCGCTGCGGGTCAGTGGAAATCCGGGTAATCCTTGCGCATGGAGGCTTCGAAGTCCTTGACCTCGCTTTCGGCGCGATCGCGCGCCCAGCCATAGCGCTCCTGCAGGCGGCCCGCCAGGTATTCGGCATTGCCTTCGGCCACCTTGAAATCGTCATCGGTCAGGTCGCCCCACTTTGCCTGCGCCTTACCCTTCAGCTGCGTCCACTTGCCGGAAATGATGTCTTTGTTCATGGGTTCGCGTCCTGTAGTGCAACGGCAATGTCGCCGCAGAAACAGGATGCAATAACGCGTGTTTTCAGGCGGTCAAGCGCGGATGAAGCGCACGCTCACTTCATTGAATGGAAGAAGCAGCGGCGGAAATCGCACAAAAAAATGGCCGGGAAATTCCCGGCCATTCTTCGTTGCATGCCAGCACGGGGCTGGCTGCATCGCTGGATCAGTTGCCCTTGGCGGCGTCTTCAACCGACTGCCCGGCCTTCTGCACATCCTTGCCGGCGCCGGCAACGGTGTTGCAACCCGACAGCATGGCCAGCGAAACCATCGACAACAGCATCAGTGCAATAACACGCTTCATAGGGTTCTCCTGATTAGTTCAACGTCACTACCGAATTCCGGCCCCACCTGCCTCTGGCAGATCGCGGTGGCATTGCCCCCGCGTGATGTGCAATCTGGGGTCTGGCGCGTGCAATCGATGTGAACGCGGTGCGCGGCTGTTCAGCCACGCGCCGGGAACCGGCCGGGAAGGTCAGTCGCGCATCAGGGTGGACTTGCCGAACAGGCTCTCCACCAGGTCCACCGCCAGCGACCCGGTGGCGTTGTGGTCGTCCAGGATGGGGTTGAGTTCAACGATGTCCAGCGAGCCCATGCGGCCGGTGTCGGCGATCATTTCCATCACCAGCTGCGCCTCGCGGTAGTTCACCCCGCCCGGCACCGTGGTGCCCACGCCGGGGGCGATGCTGGGGTCCAGGAAGTCCACGTCGAAGCTCACATGCAGGTGGGTGTTTTCATCCACGCCCTCCAGCGCCGCTTCCACCGCGCGCTTCATGCCGACTTCGTCGATGTAGCGCATGTCGTACACATCGACCTTGTGCTGCTTGATCAGGCGCTTCTCTTCCTGGTCCACCGAGCGGATGCCGATCTGGCGTACCTGCTGCGGCGAGATCGCCGGGGCGTCGCCGCCCAGCCGGGTCAGCGCGTCCGGGCCCAGCCCGCACAGGCAGGCCACCGGCATGCCGTGCACGTTGCCCGAGGGGGTCACCTCGCTGGTATTGAAGTCCGAATGCGCATCCAGCCACAGCACGCGCAGGCTGCGGCCCTGCTCGCGGCACCAGCGCGCCACGGCGGTGATCGAGCCGATGCCCAGGCAGTGGTCGCCGCCGAGCATGATCGGCAGGCGGCCGGCCTGCAGCTCGGCGTAGGTGGCGTCCATCAGCAGGCGGTTCCACTCCACCACTTCGTCCAGGTGGCGGTAGCCCTCGACCGGCAACGTCCACGGATTGCGCGGGCCCACCAGGTCGCCGCAATCGCGCACGTCCACGCCGCGCGCCTCCAGCGCTTCGACGAGGCCGGCGATGCGCAGGGCTTCCGGGCCCATGCTGGCGCCCCGGTGGCCGGCACCGATATCGGTCGGCACGCCGATCAGGGACACCGCAGGTTGACGCTTGCTCATGCTGACTCCACACACACGGAAAATCAGACCAGTCTAGTGACGGTGCCGCCGAAACACGCGCGGCGGCGCAGCAGTCCGGCGTGAAAGCCTTATGTGTCAATGGTTTGACACATTGCAAAGGCGCGGGCGGTTCATCTTACGTTACCCGTTTTGGCGAAATTTACGTGCTACATTTCACACTTCTTCGCAGTACTGATTGACTAACCCGCAACGGGCTGGTCCGTCTTTCGTTTTGTCTCAGGGGGCAGTACGTGCAGCGCAGCACCATCCACCAGATCGTCCGCAATGCCAGTGGCGAGAGCCAGCCGGCCCGGCAGTTGTATGACGTGGCCGCCATCGAACAGGTGTTCCAGCAGTCGCGCGAGCGCGAACGCGGGCTGAGCCTGCTGATGCTCTCCACCGCCGACGGCCGCGCCGTGGCCGAAGATTCCTCGCTGGGCGTGGACGGTCGCCGCCTGGCGGCGATGGCCAATTCGTTCCTGACCCTGGGCGAGACCGTGTCGCGCGAACTGGCGCTGAGCGATGCGGACTACGCCACCATCTGCACCAAGCTGGGCAACGTGGTGCTGATCCGCATCACCGCCGACAAGCCGCTGACCCTGACCGCCGTGGCCAGCCACGAGGTCAACATGGCCGTGCTGCTGTTCCATGCGCGCGAGTGCGCCAACCGTCTTGATGCCGTGCTGCGCGACCGCGCGGCCTGAGCCCCTCCGATTTCGTTGTGCCCTTCCGGCAGGCCTTCGCCTGCCCCTCCCACTGCCTGAAGTAAAAAGGATTTACGTGCCCAATCTCAATCTGGAAAAGCTCAATTCGCTCGCCGGTTTCGTCGGCGCCGCCCTGGTCGACGGTGACAGCGGCATGGCCCTGGCCATGGTCGGCGGCGGCAACATCAACCTGGAACTGGCTGCGGCCGGCAACACCGAAGTGGTGCGTGCCAAGCGTCGCGTGGCCGAGTCGCTGGGCCTGTCGGACACGCTGGAAGACCTGCTGATCACGCTGACCACGCAGTACCACCTGATCCGTCCGCTGGAAAGCAACCCGCTGCTGTTCCTGTACGTGGTGATGGACCGCAGCAAGGCCAACCTGGCCATGTCGCGCCACGAACTGAAGGCCTTCGAAAAGACCCTGGACTTCAGCTGATCGACGCTGCAACGGCCGCGCCGCGGCCGTTGCACCCGTTCTGCGCCACACCCCCATGAATACCCCCACCCGTTCCTTCCGCATCGCCGCCGCAGGGCTGGACGTGCTGCACCAGACCCGCCTGAAGCTGGCCAGTTCGATGCTGCTCGCCGAGCGCATGGACGTGGTGCTGCAGCCGTGGTCCGCCGACAGCTGCGACCTGCTGGTGATTGGACTGGACCATGCCGATTCGGCGCGCGCGCTCAGCGAAGCGCACGCATTGAACGTGCCGGTCCTTTCCATCGCGCGCCGCTTTGCCGACCCGGCGCCTGGCCGCCTGCCGCACGGCGCCACCGTGCGCGCCATCAACGAACAACTGTCCAGCCTGCTGCTGGCCGCGCCCAGCGTGGAGCGCCCGGTGCAGGGCGTGCCGTTGCTGCTGCAGCTGGCGGCGGCCGGCGGCCCGGCATTGCACCTGCTGCAACGCGGCGGCATCACCGTGCTGGTGGATACCGCAACGCGCAGCATCGCGCTGGCGCCGTCGACCACGTTGGCCGATGTCGTGGCGCAGCTGGATGACATCGCTTGGTCGGCCGAGGCGATCGATGCCTCCACCTTCCAGCACCAGTATGCGTATCGACTGCCGCAGCGGCATTCGTTCGAAACGCTGTATTTCTGCATTGCGCGCCATCGTCCGGAGCTTCTGGCGCCGGTGGCCGAGCACACCGCACTGAAGCTGCGCCATTGGCCCGACCTCACCGCAGAGGACGTGCCCGGCACCTGGCTGCTGGCCATCGCCTGCCTGCATGCGCGGCCGTGGCAGGCGAATGCACTCGCCGCCGCTTGCCAGATCCCGCGCCACACGGTGCAATCCCTCTTCTGCGCTGCTGTTGCCAGTGGCCTCGCACTGAACCAGGAGCCTGCCGTGACACCTCCTTCCCGCCGCCGCGATGCCGGTGACTCACGCTTCTTCTCGTGGGTGGCGCGTCGTTTCGGACTGAACCTGTTCCAGGGGAATTCGGCATGAGCCTGCCCGCCAACAAGCTGGTGTTCGTCGGCAGCATGGGCGCCGGCAAGACCACGGCGGTGCGTGCAATCTCCGACGTGGAGCCGGTCAGCACCGAAATGCCGATGAGCGGCGATGCGATGGGCGACAAGGTGGAAACCACCGTTGCACTCGACTACAGCTCGATCGAACTGGACGACGGCGAACTGCTTCACGTGTACGGCGTGCCCGGCCAGCGCTACCTGGACTTCATGTGGCCGATGGTCTGCGAAGGCGCGCTCGGCGTGATCGTGCTGGTCAGCGCTGCACACCCTGACCCGGTGGCTTCCACGGTGGAGCTGCTGCAGGAGTTCTCGCGTATCGCACCGGACGCAAGCCTGGCGGTGGGCGTGACCCGTACGGACGAACACCCCGCCCTGCTCATTCCCGAATTCCGCAATGCGCTGTTCGACGCCAGCCACCGGCTGCCGGTCATGCGCGTGGACGCGCGCTCGGCCACGCAGGTGACCTTCCTGGTGAAGTCGCTGCTGTCGTATCGGTACGCGGAAACGAAGTGACGTTAGGCGTTGTCTATCAATTTCCGGCAAACCATTGATTTAATTGAATGGTCAAACGTCCAATACGTGGTATGTTGAACCCAGATCTGACCGGCGGCCCGTCCGCCCAGTAGGATCTACCCCGGCACCGAATGGTGCCCTTTTTCTTTTCTAAAGCCTGACGATCCCTTCCGGATTCTGAGCGCTGGCAGCCCTGCAGAGAATTGGGGCGAGGCGGTCGAAGTAGTGATTCCCCCTTTTCTACGCATGTAGCCGTTCGGAGCGAGCTGCTGATAGAGCAGGTATGCGCACAGGTCTGCGGACTGGATCATCAACGAGTGCCGCGAATCCCGATAGATCGGGTCTTCCAGGACGCGTGCCAGCTCCAGCGATCTGTAACCACCCTGCTGATTTGGTACAGGGTTGTGGCGACGCATTCTTCGAAGCAGTTGCGTGAGCTTCTTCTGTGGATCGCCATCCGCGAAGACCATTCCGCGTTCCTGGGTCCCTGCAGGTCCGCGGAAGTTCTGGAACGCGATGGTGTTTTCGAAGCGCTGGATCAGCGCCTGCCATGCCTTCTCAAAGGGGTCGTATTCGGCCGGTTTCCCCTGTTTGTCCACCACGATGTGGATCAGATCCACTGCGGGGAGGCTGGCAAGTTGATCGGCATAGTGGCGAAGGATGGCCAGACGATCATGCTTGGCGATCCGCTTCAGATCTTCGGACCCCAGTCCGAATAGAGCTGCATGCACCTCTTCCCTGAGCTTCAACTCGAAGTGATCGCGGATGCGCAGTCGGAAGGCCACCAGCGCTTCCAGCGTGGCCCGCCAGGCCCGTTCGTGTACGACCACTCCTGCCAGCACGAAGTATCTGCTGGGTGAGTTCACCATGCCTGGATCGCCGCTCTCGTCGACGTACATCAAGTACACGCAGCTTCCCTGGTTCGCCCGTGGCGAACTGACGAATTGAACAGGGGAGTTTCGAGGACGCCCCCGGGAAGCGCCAATCGAAATTTCGCAGCACAATGACGAACGCCCAAAGGGCGCATCTATCGATAAGGCAAGGAAGATGGTGCCGACACCCGGATTCGAACTGGGGACCTACCGCTTACAAGGCGGTTGCTCTACCAACTGAGCTATGCCGGCAAAGGCATCGCGGCGGCGTGGCCGGCGCGGAGGGCGATTCTAGCGCAAGCCTGCGCATTCCAGCGAGCGTTGCTGGGCGGCACCGCTGCGCTGGCGGGCGGCGCTGGGGGTGGCCTGGTTGGCCAGGGCGGCGTCGACCCACCATTGTGCGCTGCCTTGGCTGCCGCCGACCAGGCGGGCGCTGAAGCCGGCCGCGCTCAGGGCGGCCAGGCGGCGTTCGGCGCCTTCGCGGTTGCGGTACTGGCCCAGCGCGATGGCGTTGGCGTCTTCGCCCTGGGCCATGATGTAGTAATCGCTGATGCCGGCGGCGGCAATGCGCTTGACCGTGGCCTGCGCTTCTTCGCGGCTGGCGGCGGCCGGCATCATCACCCGGTAGGTGCTGCTGGCGCCGGGCCTGGCCGTCTCACGCAGGCGCGAGCGCTGGACCAGCGCGCCGGCCTTGGACTGGGCAGCCATGGCGGTGTCGCGATCGGCAAACGGGCCGAGGCTGATGCATTGAAGCGGGCCGGGGGTGGGAGCCGGGGCCGGAGGTGGCGTCGCGGGTGTGGGCGCAGCGGGGGCGGCCGTGGGAGCAGCAGCCACGGAGGCAGTTTGCACCGGCGCGGTTGCGGGCGGTGCAGGCGGCCGGGCAGAGCCCGGCGCTACTTCGGAGGCCGGCTTTTTAGCGCCGTTGGTGGCCGCCGGGGTGGCGTCGGTCAATGCGGCACCTGCGGCAACCGGGGCTTCTGCTGGCGCGCCTGCCGGCGCGGCGGCCTTCGGCGTGTCGAGCAGCTGCAGTTGCGCCACGCCGGTGGGTGGGGCTGCGGGCGGTGCGGGCGCAGCGTCGCCGCGCAGCATCCACCACAGCGCAACGCCTACGTTGAGGATGGCCAGTACGACGATCAGGGCACGGGTAAGCATGCGGCGATCCTACCGCGCCGCCGGTGGCTGGTGCACCGCCCAGCGCGCGAGACCATCCAGCACCAGCGCCGGCTGGAACTGCGCGTCGCCCAGCAGCGGCAGCAATGCGGGCGCACCACCGCCATGGACCAGCAGCGCCGGCACCGCGCCCAGCGTGGTGGCCGCCTGCATGCGGCTGCGTTCGATCAACGCCACGGCGGCGCCGTCGCAGCCGGAGGCCAGCGCATCGGCGGTGTCATTGGCGAATTCGCTGTAGTCGCCACCCAGCGCGGGCAACTGCACCGCGCGCGCATGCAGGGCTTCGCGCATGGTGGTGGGCGAGGCCGCGATGCGTCCGCCATGGTGCTGTCCGTCCGCGTCGAGCAGGTCGATGGTGAGCGCGGTGCCCACCCCGGCCACCAGCACGGCCTGGCCGCGTTCGGCCGCGGCGATCAGCGCCAGGTAACGATCGACGCCGAACTTTGTCGGATCCGCATACGCGATGCGCACGCCGGCGCAACTGGCTTCGGTGCGGGCGACCCGTACCTCTTTGAAGCGTGCGCGCAGTACCTCGAGCATGCTGGCGGTGAGCGACGCAGCGGCCACGCTGGCCACATACGCGGTGTCGCCGCTGGGCAGCAGCGCGAGCGCATCGGCCGGCATCGCTTCGGCGCCATGCGGCCACGCCTGCACATCGCCCGCGCGGTTGCCCTGCAGCGGTGCGAACTTGAAACGGGAATTCCCCAGGTCGAACAACCAGTCGCTCATTGCGCCCTCACGCTGACTTCCCCGGCATGGAACACGCGTTCGCTGCCGTCGATGCGCACGCGCAGCGCGCCATCGTCGGCCAGCCCCAGTGCCTGCCCTTCATGCAGCACGCCACCATCGTCCACCCGTACGTTGCGTCCGGCCAGACTGTCCAGCGCAGCGTAACGCGGCAGGAACGGCGCGAGACCGTCGCGTTCGAAATCATCCAGCGCCGGCAGCAGTGCGGTCAGCAGCCAGGCCACGACGTCATTGCGGCTGACCTCGTCGCCGAGCAGCGTGGCCAGGTCGGTCCACGGCTGGGTGATTTCGACCGCGAACGCGGCCGGCATGCGCACGTTGATGCCCAGCCCGATTACCGCGCGTGCCGGGCCGGCGAATTCGCCGCCGCCTTCCACCAGCAGGCCACCGAGCTTGTGGCCGTCGACCACGATGTCGTTGGGCCACTTCAGGCCCACGTTGGCCACGCCGTGCGCGCGCAGCGCCTCGGCCACGGCCACGCCAGCGACCAGGCTCAGCCCGCCCAGTCGCGACAGGCCACCGGCGAAACCGCGCAGCACCGACAGGTAAACGTGGGCCGCCAACGGCGAGGCCCAGGCCCGCCCGCGTCGGCCGCGGCCGCCGGTCTGGCGCTCGGCCAGCAGCACCCGCGCGCCGCGCTCTGGCGCGCTGCACCGCAGCAATTCTGTATTGGTCGACCCGACCGACCAGGACACATCCAGGCTTTCCAGCCCGGCCTGCTGCGCGGGGGGCAGCGCATTCAGGATCGCAGCCGCGTCCAGCAGGTCCAACCGCTGCTGCAGCTGGTAGCCGTCGCCGGCACGCCCATCCACCTCGATGCCGGCCGCCCTAAGTCCTTGAATCCGCTTCCAAATGGCGGCGCGGGTCTGGCCCAGCTCGCGCGCCAGCGCGTCGCCGGACAGTCGCCCGGCGCCCAGTTTGGCCAGCAGTTGGCGGTCGTCCACGGCAGCTTCCATCGGTTGATCGGGAAAAGTATGCGGGAAAGCGGCCGAACGCGCTTTTCGGGGGGCTTCCAATCGACGCCGTGAATCGGGCTAGAATCGAAGATTGACCGTTTTCGCCCCTTCACGGACTTTGACGATGCGCCACGCCCATTGCCTGATCCTGCTGTTGGCTCCCCTTGCCGCGCACGCGTCCGATGCGCTGGCCAGCTCGAGCCGGGGCGGTTGCGTGTATTCGGCAGCGGAAAGCGAGCGCCCGGCCCCGGCTGCGGCACCGGCAGCCCCGGCGCCGGCCACGGTCAAGCCCAGCGCAGCTGCACCAGTGAGCACCGGCGGTGGCGGCGACGATGACGTGATTCCGCGCCTGCGTGCGCCGAAATGGCACAGCTTCCTGCCGGGCATGTTCCGCTGATCCAGTCGTTGTTGCGCTGGCTGCGGTCCGCACCGCGCCCCATTCCCGAAACGTCCTGGCAGCGCACCTGCCAGCGCAGCGCGTGGCTGCGCGGCTTGCCGGCCGATCGCCGGCAGCGCCTGCGCGAATTGTCAGCGGCATTCCTGCACGACAAGACCATCACGCCGATCGGCGGGCTGCAGCTGGGCGACGACGATGCCGTGCTGATCGCCGCACTGTGCTGCCTGCCGCTGCTGGAACTGGGCGAAGTGGGACTGCGCGGCTGGTCGCAGGTGCTGGTCTACCCCGAAGGCTTCATCGTGCCGCAGAGCGAGATGGATGAAGACGGGGTGCTGCACGAGTGGGAAGAAGAGGCCATCGGCCAGGTCTCGCACAACGGGCCGCTGCTGCTGTCCTGGCATGACGTGCAGGCCGAGCTGAAGCACCCGCATGAAGGCGCCTGCGTGGTGGTGCATGAAATGGCGCATCGGATCGATGTGCTGGACGGGGTGCTTGATGGCACCCCGCCATTGCCGCGCGATTGGCAGAAGCAGTGGGCGGCCGATTTCCAGCAGGCCTTCGATGCGCTGTGCGCGCAGGTGGACGATGGCCAGGAGACGGTGATCGACCCGTATGCGGCCGAAGCGCCGGATGAGTTCTTCGCGGTGGCGACCGAGTACCACTTTTCTGCGCCGGACCTTCTGGAGCAGGAAATGCCGGCGGTGGCGGCGCATCTGCGCAGGTTCTACGGGGCGCCGCCCGCCTTCTAGACCCCGATCAGGGGCCCGGCGGCAGCTTCACTTCAAACCGCGCGCCACCCAGTTCCGGCGAGCGCTTCACCTGCAGTTCGCCGCGATAGTCCTTGATCAGGTCCTGCACGATCGACAACCCGATCCCGTGGCCCTGCACGCGTTCGTCGCCGCGCACGCCACGCTGCAGCACCTTGGCGATGTCTTCCGGCGCGATACCCGGGCCGTCATCGTCCACCGAGAGCAGCAACCCGGCGCGACGCACGCCCCGCTCGGTAAGCGGCTTGGCGGTCAGCAGCACGCGGCGGTTGGCCCACTTGAAGGCGTTCTCCAGCAGGTTGCCGAGCAGCTCCTGCAGGTCGCCCGGCTCGCCGTGGAAGCGCGCGGCCTCGTCGATATCGAACTCGCACAGCACGCCCTTGGAGGCGTACACCTTTTCGAGACCCCGCACGATTTCCTCGGCATTGGACTCGATCGGCAACGGCGCCGAGAACAGCTTGTGCCCGGACGATGCCGCGCGCGCCAGCTGGTAGCCGACCAGGTTGTTCATGCGCCGCAGCTGGACGTCGAACTCCTCGCGTAGGTCCTGGTCCTGGGCACCGCTGTCCAGCTGCGTGCGCAGCACCGCCAGCGGGGTTTTCAGGCTGTGCGCCAGGTCGGCCAGCGTGTTGCGCTGGCGCTCGAGGTTCTCGCGCTCGCTTTCGATGAAGGCGTTGATGCTGTCGGTGAGCGGTTCCAGCTCGCGCGGGTGGCGTTCGCTCATGCGCTCGGTTTCGCCGCGCTGGACCTTGGTCAGCTCGGTGATCACGCGCCGCATCGGGCGCAGGCTCCACTGCAGGATCACCGTCTGCAACAGCAGCAGGATCAAGCCAGCGCCGCCCATCCAGAACCAGACGCGACCACGGAACACGCGCAGCTGCGCGCCGAGCGCGCGCGAGTCTTCCATAACGTAGATGGTGTACGGGAACTCGGTGGCGGGGTCGGCGTCGGCGTCCCACACCAGGCCCAGGCCGTAGCGGTACACCGAGCCCTGGCTGCCGTCGATCTGGATCATCGGCAGCGGGCCTTCGAACACTTCCTGGCGCGGGGCCAGCAGGCCGCCGCCCACGGTGGGCAGCATCGGGCCTTCGGCGGACATCGAGTTGCCCTTGCCGTCCGGCATCACCACCTGGAGGTACAGCCCGCTGCCGGGCACGTCGAAGCGTGGATCCGGCGGCTGCTCGCGGATGTACAGCGAGCGGTCGCGGGTGAAATCGATGCCGGCCGCGTACGCGGTGGCGTAGTTCTTCAGCCGCTCGCGCAGGTTGGCGCGGGCGGTGTCGGCAAATGCGGCGTCCAGTGCATAGCCGGCGATCGCCAGGAAGGCGATCAGGCTCACACTGGCGGCCAGCAGCTGGCGCGCCTGCAGGGAGCGCGGCCGCCAGCGTTTAAAGAACCACAGACGGCCTGACATCATCCCATCACCGCACTAGCGGCTCAGCCCTCGTTGCTGCGCGGAATCGCGAAACGGTAACCACGGCCACGCACGGTTTCGATCGGCTTGAGCTCGCCGTCCGGATCCAGCTTCTTGCGCAGGCGGCCGATGAACACTTCCAGCACGTTCGAGTCGCGGTCGAAATCCTGCTGGTAGATGTGTTCGGTGAGATCGGCCTTGGAGACCAGTTCACCGGCATGCATCATCAGGTATTCGAGCACCTTGTACTCGTAGCTGGTGAGGTCCACGTTGCTGCCTGCAACGCTGACGGTCTGCGCGGCGAGATCCAGCGCGACCGGGCCGCATTCGAGGGTGGGCTTGCTCCAGCCGGCAGCGCGGCGCAGCAGCGCGTTGACGCGTGCCAGCAGCTCTTCGACGTGGAACGGCTTGACGAGGTAATCGTCGGCGCCCTGCTTGAGCCCTTCGACCTTGTCCTGCCAGCTCGAGCGGGCGGTAAGGATCAGCACCGGGAACTTCTTGCCCTCGTCGCGCAGCGCCTTGATCAGTTCCATGCCCGACATCTTGGGCAGGCCCAGATCGATGATGCCTACGTCGAACGGCACTTCGCGGCCCATGTACAGACCTTCCTCACCGTCCTGTGCGGCATCGACGGCAAAGCCTTCGCGCTTGAGCCGGGCTGCAAGGGTTTCCCGCAGCGGGGCTTCGTCTTCGACCAGAAGGATACGCATGAACTCTCCCTAGTGTCCTGGGTGTGGCCTGGGGCCAGTGGCTAACAGATGACTGCGGACAACTATCCCCGTTCAGGGGTTATCGCCGCGTAGTGATGACATATCCGAACGCGGCGTGCGGGGCTGTGAACGCGGCTGGGCAGGGTCGTCCATGTAGCGGACCCGGCCCCGGTCATCCATGTACTTCACCCGGTTGATGTCCCGCCCGTCGAATGGCACCCGTTCGGCGCCCAGGATGTGGCCGCCGGTGGTGCGCTGGACCCGGCGCACCGCGTCGGACAGGGACCGCTCCTGCGGGGCACCACGGGACGCCCGCACCATCTCGCCACGGGCCGGATCGGGCTGCGGGGCCTGGGCACCCGCGCTGCCAATGGCAGCAAGGGCACAGGTCGCCAGCACGGCGGCAACGGCAATTCGACGATGGCGGGGCACGGAGAGCATCAGGTCTGATCCTAGCGGAGCGCGTCAAAACGTTCAAAAGTTGTGAATCGTCAACCGTCGGCCTGGGCCGGCGCTTTACGAATCTTTTGCAAATTCTTGGTTTTACGCAGTGAATCCGGTCTGAACTTTTCCGACCCCCGCCTCGCTTCGTTCATCTAAGTGAACCTTGCCGGGTCTTGCTGGGCGGTGTCAAGCCGCGACGCGTTCGGCCTGGTCGCGGGTGATGGTGAGCGCCTGCTCGATCAGCGCCCAGTCGGCGCCGGGGCGGTGTGCGCCCTCGCTCAGCACCTGGCGGAATGCGCGGCCGCCCGGCTGGCCGTGGAACAGGCCCAGCAGGTGGCGGGTGATGTGCTTGAGGGCCAGGCCGCGCTCCAGCTGCGCCTCGATGTAGGGGCGCATGGCGCGCAGCAGCGCCTCGCGCGACTGCAGGGGCGCGCCGGTCTGGGCCGCCTCCAGCTGATGCAGCACGTAGGGGTCGTGGTAGGCCGCGCGGCCCAGCATCACCCCGTCCAGCGCCGGCAGTTGCGCCTGGGAGGCCTCCACCGTGGCCAGGCCGCCGTTGAGGACAATCTTCAGGTCCGGGCGGTCGGCCTTGAGGCGGTGCGCCCAGTCGTAGCGCAGCGGTGGCACTTCGCGGTTTTCCTTCGGCGACAGGCCCTTCAGCCAGGCGTTGCGGGCGTGCACGACGAACATCGCGCTGCCGGCGTTGGCGGACTGATCGACGAAGTTCACGAAGGTTTCGTAGTCGTTGTCTTCATCCACGCCCAGGCGGCATTTCACCGTGACCGGGATGTCGACCGCCTCGACCATGGCCGCCACGCACTCGGCCACCAGGGTGGGTTCGCGCATCAGGCAGGCACCGAAACGGCCGGCCTGCACCCGGTCGGAGGGGCAGCCGCAGTTGAGATTGACCTCGTCGTAGCCCCAGTCCTGTGCGATTTCCGCCGCCTGCGCAAGCAGGGCCGGATCGCTGCCGCCAAGCTGCAGGGCGAGCGGATGCTCGCTGCCGTCAAAGCCCAGCAGGCGCTCGCGGTCGCCGTGGATCACGGCGTTGGCGTGGACCATTTCCGTGTACAGACGCGCGCCCGGGGCCAGTATCCGGTGGAAGACGCGGCAATGGCGGTCCGTCCAGTCCATCATTGGAGCAACGGACAGGCGCAGGGAAGCGGCGTAGCGGTCTGCGGGGGCGGCAGGCAGGGTCATGGGGTGTCGGGTCTGGCAAGGAAGTGCTGGGTTTGCCAGCGCGATCAATAGTTTACACCGGAGGCCTGAACCGGGCCGGGGATGGCTGGAGTGGGACGTACGTCAATGACGCATGTACGCCAATGACGTACTGTGCGTTACAGCGCTCCGTGTCCTCCGGAACGCCCCCGACAGGGACCGCAGCTTTGACCAAAAAATTCTTCGTCGATTTGATGGACAGCGTCACGCAAGCGGAAGAGATCCTTCAGGGGAAGCGTGCGCCCTCGCGGGTGTTGCATGTCAGCCCGGTGCAGGTCCGCGAAATACGCAAGGCCACCGGCCTGTCCCAGCAAAACTTCGCACGCATCATCCACGTCGACGTGGGCACTTTTAGGAACTGGGAGCAGGGCCGCCGGGATCCGACCGGCCCCGCCCGTGCTTTGCTGCACGTCATTATGAAGAACCCAAAGGAAACGCTTCGGGTTCTTGCAGAAGCCAGCTGATAGGCTTCCAGGCTGCGCTTTTGGATTCAGCGGGGAGGCCAACTGTCAGCTCGCACGGTGAGAACTGACACCAACTCAATTCGCACATGCTCTCTGAGGCCGCCCTGCCCGTTTACAACCTCCACGCTGCGCGGTTTGTTTGATGGGCCATTGGCAGTCACATCCATGGCCTGGTCCAACAAGGGTTGGCCCGAGTGTGACGAGCCCCGCCAGAGCATGAGGTGCAGTCGATCCGGAACGTTGCCCTCTGAATGACCGGGCATCATCCGGTTGACGCCCAGCGTGTAGCGGTCACTTTCACTGTCGCTTATCGATACTTCCGCACGGCCCGCGGCGGGCATTCCCAGCACTGGGGCCATCACTTCCCTTCCATCGATTGATACCTTGAATGACATGACTTGCATTTCCGGGGCCGAGTCGACCGCTTGAACCGACGTTGAGGCAGCACTCATCAGCGTGGCGCCTGCCAGGATGTGCTTCAAGAATGGATACATGACTCCGCCTTGGTATGTGTAACCAAAGAAGGGCAATCTACTTTCAAAGGTCGCCTTCCCTCTTCGATGGTCGTCACGGATCCCGATAGGATTTTCCGGAATTCACCATGAGTTTTCTAAACCGCTCCACCTACGACAGCTCGACCGAACAGGGCGTCCTGCGGCTTTCGATCGCAGCCTCTTTCGGGGTCGCGGCTACAGCCGTGGCCTTCGGGCTTTTCGCCAACTCGTCGCTCATCATCTTTGACGGCATCTATGGCCTGATCGATGTGGTGATGACCTGGCTATCGCTGCTGGTGGTGCGGCTTATCAGCTTGTCCACCAACGTGGACGCGCTGCAATCCCGCTTGAACCAGCGCTTCACCATGGGCTTCTGGCACCTGGAGCCGATCGTGCTTGGGGTGAGCGGCACGCTGATGATCTGTGCGGCGTTGTACGCTGCAGTCAACGCGGTGGATGCACTGATGTCCGGGGGCCGTCAGATTGCGTTGGGACCGGCGATCATCTTCGCGGTAGTCTCCCTCATTGCCGAAGCAGCCATGGCGTTGTTCATCCGCCGCGCCAACCGGACCATCGGTTCGGAGTTCGTCCGATTGGATGCGAAGAACTGGATGGTGGCTACCGCGATGTCCGCCGCCTATCTGGTGGCCTTCGGGGGCGGCTGGTTGCTGGGTGACACCGAATGGGCGTGGATCGTGCCTTACATCGATCCAGCCATCCTGCTGGTGGTCTGCATGTTCGTGGTGGTAGCACCGCTGGGCACGGTGCGCCAGGCGCTGTCGGACATCCTGCTGATCACCCCGGTCGACCTGCAGGCCCATGTTGACGAAGTGGCACGCGGAATCGTTGCCAAGTACGGCTTCATCGAGCATCGCAGCTACGTGGCGAAGGTCGGCCGAGGCGATCAGATCGAGCTGTTCTTTGTGGTACCAGCGAGCGACCCGCCGCGACAGCTGGTCGAATGGGACAAGCTGCGCGATGAGATTGGTGAGGCGCTGGGCGAGGAGTCGACCGATCGGTGGTTGACGATCATGTTCACCACTGACCGCGAGTGGACCATTTAGGCCTGGTACGCGCTACGCCGCCTGAAGCCCCTGCTTCCACTGCCGCGGCGACTGCCCCGTCTGCGACTTGAATGCCCGCGACAGCGCCGCCTCACTTCCATAGCCCACATCAATCGCAATGCGCTTGAGTGGCTGGCCTTTACGCAGCGCCTGCTGGACCAGGCGTGTGCGCCAGCCCTGCAGGTAGTGGCCGGGGGTGCTGCCGATGGTGTCGCGGAAGCTGTCGGCGAAGTTGCTGCGCGACATGCCGGCGCGTTGGGCGAGCAGTTCGAGCGTCCAGTCCTGGGCGGGCTCTTCGTGCATGGCCACCAGCGCGTGGCGCAGGCGGGGGTGGGACATGCCGGCGAGCAGGCCGACGCGGAGCTGGCCGCTTTCCATCAGCGCGCGCAGGATCTGGATCAGGACGACTTCGAACAGCCGGTCGAGCAGCGCTTGGCGGCCGCAGCGCTGGGCGAAGGCTTCTTCGAACAGGACCGAGAGGATCGGCTGGCCGCCATAGAGCTCCTGCAGGGGCAGGCAGATCACCGGCGGCAGCGCGGCTGCGACCGGGCTGTTGCCGCCGCCTTCGAACTGCAGGTGGGCACAGGCGAAGTCGGCGCCGGCCTCCGGGTCGGTCAGGAAGCGGTGCGCCATGGGCCGTGGGTAGACCAGCACGCTGGGCTCGGTGATCTCGAGCACGCTGCCGTCGGGATGCTCCACGCGGACGTGGCCGTTACGGATCAGATGCAGCTGACCACGCTCGCCTTCGGCCGGCAGGTCGGTGATGCCGCACAGGGCGCCGGCGTGGAAGACCTCGGCGTTGACTGCGAAGCGGCCGAGCAGGGATTGCAGGCGGTCGACCATTTCGGACTCCAGATCAAGTTTTCTGGACCTTATGTTGCCACACGTCCGCCCGGGAGGCGCAAAGTACACCTCACCAACCGGTCCATCCCGTTCACAGCCAGGAGATTCCAATGTCGATTGAAAAGGTTCTTTACACCGCCCATGCCACCGCCACCGGCGGCCGCGAAGGCCACGCCACCTCGTCGGACAAGGTGCTGGACGTGCAGCTGTCCACCCCGCGCGAGCTGGGCGGCGCTGGCGGCCCGGGTACCAATCCGGAGCAGCTGTTTGCTGCCGGTTACTCGGCCTGCTTCCTGGGCGCGCTGAAGTTCGTTGCGGGTCAGGCCAAGGTCGCGCTGCCGGCTGAGACCAGCATTACCGGCAACGTCGGCATCGGTCAGATTCCGACCGGCTTCGGCATTGAGGTGGAACTGCAGATCAACGTGCCGGGCCTGGACCGTGCGCAGGTGGAGGAGCTGGTGCAGAAGGCGCACATCGTGTGCCCGTACTCGAACGCTACCCGCGGCAATATCGATGTGACGTTGACCATCGTGTAAAAAAAATTGGCGGATGCCGGTCGAAGACCATGCATCCGCCCATCCCACCGCGGTGGATCCCGTTTCAGGGATGCATTTGAAGCGTCCCGGTTATTTTTCCGGGGTTACCAGCTGCACGACGCTGGAGAAGTCCAGCTTGCCGCGTCCGGCCTGGTGATTCATCGAGTACAGGTTGCGCGCCAGCTCGCCCAGCGGGATCGAGGCGCCTACGCTCATGGCCGCTTCCACTGCCAGACCCATGTCCTTGAGCATGAGGTCGCTGCCGAAGCCGCCGCTGTAGCCGCGCGATGCCGGCGCGTTTTCCAGCACGCCCGGCCACGGGTTGCATACTTCGGTGGCCCAGCTGCGGCCGGTGCTGACCGCCATCATCTGCGACAGCACCTTCGGGTCCAGGCCGTGCGCCACGCCGAGTGCGATGGATTCGCCGGTGACCGCCATGATCACGCCCAGCGCCATGTTGTTGCACAGCTTGGCGACCTGGCCGGCGCCGCTGGCGCCCACGTGGAAGATGTTCTTGCCCATCGCCTGCAGCAGCGGGCGGGCGCGTTCGAGCGCGTCCGTTTCGCCGCCGACGATGAAGGTCAGCGTGCCGGCCTGGGCGCCGGCGGTGCCGCCGGAGACCGGGGCGTCCAGCATCTGCAGGCCGCGTGCGGCAGCGGCTTCGGAGACCTTGCGTGCGGTGGCCGGGGCAATGGTGCTGCAGTCGATCACCAGCGCGCCGCCGGGGATGTCGGCCAGCAGGCCGTCATCGCCCAGGTACACGCCTTCGACGTGGCGGCTGGCCGGCAGCATCGAGATCACCACTTCGGCGTCGGTCAGGGTGTCGAGCGCGGAGCTGGCGGCGGTAGCGCCGGCGTCGACGGCAGCCTGCACGGCGGCCGGCACCAGATCGAATACGCGCACGGCGTGACCGGCCTTGGCCAGGTTGGCGGCCATCGGGCCACCCATGTTGCCCAACCCGATGAATGCAATACGGCTCATGCAAGGCTCCTTTCAGGAACGGTGGCGCCCAGATCGGCCAGCGGATGCGTGGCGTCGTTCCAGGGCGAAACGAAGAAGGTCTGCGCCCACTGCGGGGTGGCTTCGGCCAGGGTGGCCGGCTGCCAGCGCGGGGTGCGGTCCTTGTCGATCAGCAGCGCACGGATGCCTTCGGCGAAATCGCCGTGGGCGGCGCTGTGCAGTGCGGCGATGTATTCGAAGCGATAGACGTCGGCCAGCGATGCACCTTCCGCCCGCTTCTGCAGCTCCCACGCCAGGCGTGCCGAACCGGGCGCGCCGGCGGCGAGCGTGGCCTGCGCGGTCTGCAGCCACGGATCTTCGGTCTGCAGTGCGGCGATGGCGTTGACCACGGTGACCACGTCGTCGCCTTCGCAGAGCGCGTCGATGCTGGCCGCGTTGCGCAGCAGCGGACCGGTAGCGGCGTCGCTGGCGTGCTGCTGCAGCAGGTTGGTGAGCTGCTCGTGGTTGCGCTTGGCGTCGTCGCTCCAATGCACCTGCGCCAGCGCGCTGAACACGTCGGCACGCTGGGCTTCGGCGATATGGATGTCGGCCAGGCCGGCATAGATGGCGTCGCCTGCGTTGAGCGGTGCGCCAGTCAGGGCCAGGAACAGACCGCCCTTGCCCGGTACGCGCGGCAGCAGCCAGCTGCCACCGACGTCCGGGAACAGGCCGACGGTGATTTCCGGGAACGCCAGCTTCGAGCGCTCGCTGACCACGCGATGGCTGGCGCCGGACATCAGCCCGATACCGCCGCCCATGACGATGCCGTGGCCCCAGCACAGGATCGGCTTTGGATAGGTATGGATGGCGAAGTCGACGCGGTACTCCACGTCGAAGAACTCGGCGGCGTAGGCGTTGTCGCGCACGTCGCTGTGGCCGGCGTCGCGGTAGGCGCGCATGCTCTGGTACAGGCTGTGCAGGTCGCCGCCGGCGCAGAAGGCCTTTTCGCCGGCGCCCTGCAGAACCACCAGCGCTATGCCGTCGTCGGCTGCCCACGCGGTCAGGCGCTCGTGCAGCAGGTGCGCCATCGGCAGCGAGAAGCCGTTGAGGGTGCGCGGTGCGTTGAGCGTCGCGATGCCGATGCGCTTGCCGTTGGCAGCGCGCTGCTCTTCGAACAGCACTGGTGCTTCCGCAGCGGTCTCGGCCGTGCTCATGCGTTCTTCCACTGCGGCGCGCGCTTTTCCAGGAAGGCGTTCACGCCTTCGGCCTGGTCGGCGCGGTCGAACAGGTCGACAAAGGCCTCGCGCTCGGCAACCAGCGCCGAGGCATGGCTCATGCCACTGCGGGTGGACTGCACCAGGGTCTTGCACGCGGCCACGCTGGACGGGCTCTGCTTGCCGGCCTTCTTCGCCCATTCAAGGGCCAGGGCCTTGGACTCGCCCTTGCCGACCTTCTCTTCGGCAAGGCCGATCCGCACGGCGGTCTCGGCGTCGATGCGCTCGCCGAGCAGGATCAGGCGCTTGGCCCAACCCTCGCCCACCAGGCGCGGCAGGTTCTGGGTGCCGCCGGCGCACGGCAGCAGGCCCACGGTGGCCTCCGGCAGCGCGACCTGGGCGTGGTCTTCGATGATGCGCAGGTCGCAGGCCAGCGCGCATTCCAGCCCGCCGCCCATCGCATAGCCGTTGATGGCAGCGATGGAAACGCCACGGAAGCCGGACAGCGCTTCGAAGGCTTCGCCGAAACGGCGTGCGGCTTCGCGGGCCAGCGCCTTGTCGCCGGAGGCGAACTGCTTGAGGTCGGCACCGGCCGAGAAGAACTTCTCGCCGCCACCGGTGATCACCAGCGCGTAGATGCCGTTGTCGGCATTGAGCGCACCGACCAGGTCGCGCAGCGCGGACAGGCTGTGCACGGTCCAGGTATGGGCCGGCGGGTTGTCCAGCGTGACCACGGCGGTGTGGCCATCGGCTTCCACCTTCAGGCCAACGTGTTCGTGCGTGCGCCAATCCATCATCGCAGTTCCTCTTCGGTGTTGAGCAGGTGGCGGGCCACGATCACGCGCATGATCTCGTTGGTGCCTTCCAGGATCTGGTGCACGCGGCTGTCGCGCAGCAGGCGTTCGATCGGGTACTCGCGAATATAGCCGTAGCCGCCGTGGATCTGCAGCGCGTCGTTGCAGATCTGGAAACCGGCGTCGGTGGCGAAGCGCTTGGCCATCGCGCACCACACGGTGGCGTCGCTGGCACCGGCGTCGAGCTTGCGTGCAGCGGTGTGCACCATCTGCCGCGCGGCGACCAGCTGGGTGGCCATGTCGGCCAGTTTGAACTGCAGCGCCTGGAAGTCGGCCAGCGGCTTGCCGAACTGGCGACGCTCGCCCATGTAACGGCGTGCGGCGTCCAGCGCGCCCTGCGCTGCGCCCAGCGAACAGGCGGCGATGTTGATGCGGCCGCCGTCCAGGCCCTTCATGGCGAGCTTGAAACCACTGCCCTCTTCGCCGAGCAGGTTGCCGACCGGCACGCGCACGTTCTCGAAGGTGATGCCGCGGGTGGGCTGGCTGTTCCAGCCCATCTTCTCTTCCTTGCGGCCGTAGCTGATGCCCGGCAGGTCGGCCGGCACCGCGATGGCGCTGACGCCCTTGGCACCCGGGCCGCCGGTACGCGCCATCACCACCAGCAGCTCGGTGGCACCGGCGCCGGAGATGAAGGCCTTGGAACCGTTGAGCACGAAGTGGTCGCCATCGCGCACGGCGGTGGTCTTGAGCGAGGCCGCGTCCGAACCGGCACCCGGTTCGGTCAGGCAGTACGAAGCCAGCTTGCTGCCCGAAGACAGCGCCTGGCCCCATTCGGCACGCAGTGCGTCGGTGCCCCACTTGGAGACCATCCACGAGGCCATGTTGTGAATGCTCACAAAGGCGCCGGTGGACGGGTCCACATTGGCGAGCTCCTCGATGACGACGGCGGCGTCCAGACGGGTCAGACCGCTGCCACCGATATCGGGGTCCATGTACAGGCCACAGAACCCGAGTTCCCCGGCCTTGGCGATCGCCTCGCGCGGAAAGATGCCCTCCGCATCCCATCGCGCGGCGTGCGGCGCCAGTTCGGCCTGGGCGAAGTCACGCGCGGCTTCTCTATAGGCCTGCTGCGCTTCTTCGAGTTCCGTCGTCATCGAGTTGCTCATAAAAAAATACTCCGTGCCCTTGCAGGCAATTACTTCAAGCTGATCGTGGTGTTGACGCCGTGACCCAGGGTCTCCTCGTCAAACCAGCGCGCGGTGATGGTCTTGGTCTGGGTGTAGAACATGACCACCTGCTTGCCGTAGGGACCCAGGTCGCCGAGCTTGGACGCACGCGAACCGGTGAACGAGAACAGCGGCACCGGCACCGGGATCGGCACGTTGATGCCGACCTGGCCGACGTCGATCTCTTCCTGGAAACGGCGTGCAGCAGCGCCGGACTGGGTGAACAGCGCGGTGCCGTTGCCGTTCGGGTTGGAATTGATCAGCTCGATGGCGTCGTCCAGCGTTTCGGCTTCGAGGATGACCAGCACCGGCCCGAAGATTTCTTCGTCGTACACGCGCATGCCCGGCTTCACGCCGTCGAAGATGGTCGGGCCAACAAAGTTGCCCTTCTCGAAACCGTCCACCTGCGGGTTGCGGCCGTCGAGCACCAGCTTGGCGCCCTGCTCCACGCCCGAGGCGATCAGCGCTTCAACGCGCTCGCGCGCAGCGCAGGAGATCACCGGGCCGACGTCGGTACCGGCGACGCTACCGGCGCTGACCTTGAGGGTCTTGGCCTTGGCCACCAGGTCCGGCACCCACTCGCGGGCTTCGCCGACCAGCACCAGGGTGGAAGCCGCCATGCAGCGCTGGCCGGCCGCGCCGAACGCGGCACCGACCATGGCGTTGAGGCTCTGTTCCTTGTTGGCGTCCGGCAGCACCACGGCGTGGTTCTTGGCGCCCATCATGCACTGCACGCGCTTGCCGGCCAGCGAGGCGCGGTTGTACACGTGGGTGCCGACTCGGGTGGAACCCACGAACGAAACGGCCTTGATGTCCGGGTGGTCGCAGATCGCGTTGACCACCTCTTCGCCGCCGTGCACGACGTTGAGCACACCCTTCGGAATGCCTGCTTCCAGCGCCAGTTCGACCAGGCGCATGGTGACCATCGGGTCCTGTTCGGACGGCTTGAGCAGGAAGGTGTTGCCGGTGGCGATGGCCATCGGGAACATCCACAGCGGAATCATCGCCGGGAAGTTGAACGGGGTGATGCCGGCGCAGACGCCCAGCGGCTGCAGCAGGGTGTAGGTGTCCACGCCGTTGGCCACGTTGTTGGCCAGCTCGCCGAGCTGCAGGTTGCCGATGGCGGCGGCATGCTCGACCACTTCCAGGCCGCGGAACACGTCGCCTTCGGCGTCGGGCACGGTCTTGCCCTGTTCGGCGCTGAGGATGTGGGCCAGTTCGCCCATGTGCTCGCGGATCAGCTGCTGGTACTTCAGGAAGATGCGCGCGCGGGTGCCGATCGGGGTCTTGCGCCAGGTCTTGAAGGCTTCCTTGGCCGAGGCCACGGCGGCGTCCACTTCGCTCATGGTGGCGAACGGGACCTGGGCCAGGACGTCCTGGGTGGCCGGATTGACCACGTTCTGCCAGTGCGAGCTGGCCGATTCGACGAACTGGCCATCAATCAACATGCGGATACGGGGCGCTGCAACAGTCATGGCAATACCGGCGGGGTGCGAAAGGTGATTGGCATTATTCACATACGCTTACTCGCTTTCCGGGCTGTCTACGCTTAATCTGGCCAATGCCCGCTACGATTTCTGTTAATTCTGTGAATAGCCAGCTCCCCCAACGCCAGATCGGCCTGCGCCTGCTGCGCCTGCGTGAGCAGCGCGGCTACAGCCAGGCCGAGCTCGCCCGGGCGCTGGGGCTTTCGGCCAGCTACCTGAACCAGATCGAGCGCAACAAGCGCCCGCTCACTCCAGCGGTGCAGCACAAGCTGCGCGAGGTGTTGGGCGACGTTACCGACCTGTTCGACGTGGATGAGCCCGGTGCGCTGCAGGAAGCGCTGGGCCAGACCCTGCGCGACCTGGGCCTGGACGAGGTCAGCAGCACCGATCTGCGCGCCATGGCCGGCAACCTGCCGCAGATCAGCCACGCCCTGCTCGACCTGCACCGCCGCCACCTGCTGCTGCGCGAGCATGCCGCCGCGCTGGAGTTCCAGCTGGGCGACCCGCACGCCGGGCAGGCACTGCCGGCCGGCGACCAGGTGCGCGACTTCTTCAACCGCATGCACAACCACATTCCCGAGCTGGACGACCTGGCCGAGCAGCTGTTCGCCGAATGGGGGCTGGTGGCCGGGCATGTGGCGCCGCGCCTGCGCCAGCTGCTGGCCGACCGCCACGGGGTGCTGGTGGAGGTGGCGCCGCTGCAGGCCGGGCGCGAGAAGCGGGTGTACGACGGCGGCAGCCGCACGCTGTGGCTGCCGGACTACTTGGAGGCGGGTCAGCAGGCGTTCCAGATGGCGGCCGAACTGGCGTTGCTGGGCTATGCGGCGCAGATCGATGCGGTGATCGCGCGGGCGGGCTTCCGCGAACCGGAGCAGATCGCGCAGGCGCGGATCGGCATGTCCAACTACTTCGCCGGTGCGCTGGTGATGCCGTACGCGCAGTTCCTGCGTGCGGCCGAGCACAGCGCGTACGACATCGATGCGCTGGCGCATCGGTTTGGCGTGGGCTTCGAGGCGGTATGCCACCGGCTGACCACGCTGGCGCGGCGCAGTGCGCCGGGGCTGCCGTTCTTCTTCATCCGCGTGGACCGTGCCGGCAATGTGTCCAAGCGGCATTCGGCGACCGATTTCCACTTCTCGCAGGTGGGCGGTTCGTGTCCGCTGTGGATCGTGTACGAGGCGTTCAACCAGCCGGGCCGGGTGTTGACCCAGACCGCGCGCATGCCCGATGGGCGCCGGCATTTCTGGCTGGCGCGGCAGGTGAGCAGTGGGCCGGTGGGCCATGGGCAGCCGCGCAAGACGTTTGCGGTGGCGCTGGGCTGCGACCTGCAGCATGCCGAGCGGTTGATCTATTCGCGCGGGCTGGATATCCAGAGCCCCGGCAATTCGGTGTCGATTGGACCCGGTTGCCGGGTGTGCCCGCGCCAGGATTGCATGCAGCGTGCATTTGCGCAGTTGCCGGGACGGGCGTAGCCCGCCCGGCAACTGTAGTGCCGGCCGCCGGCCGGCTCCAAGGGGTGTTTGGCATCTGGCCCTGCTGTTCACGACATCCCTGATCAACATCTGGAACTTCATGG
>NZ_JAAZUH010000006.1 GCF_013185915.1 Stenotrophomonas bentonitica
GGGCGTAGTGACGGTTCGGGGATTCGTATTCGACGTGTGCGGTCGAGATCGTGATGCCACGAGCCTTTTCTTCCGGCGCGGCGTCGATCGCGGAGTAATCCTTGAACTCGCCACCGAAGCGCTCGGCGCCGATCTTGGTCAGCGCGGCGGTCAGCGTGGTCTTGCCGTGATCGACGTGACCGATGGTGCCGACGTTGACGTGCGGCTTGGTGCGTTCGAACTTACCCTTTGCCATTGTTGTATACCTTGAATTTGAAAAGAGGGAGGTAAAGACCTGAGTTTACGCTCAGGCCTTCTTGATCACGGTTTCGGCGATGTTGTTCGGCGCCGGCTCGTAGTGGTCGAATTCCATCGTGAACGTTGCGCGACCCTGGGTCTGCGAACGCAGCGAGGTGGCGTAACCGAACATTTCGCCCAGCGGGATCATCGCGTTGATGACGCTGGCCGAACCGTCACCGGTGGTGTCGGAACCCTGCAGAACGCCACGACGACGGCTCACGTCGCCCATCACGTCACCCTGGTAATCCTCCGGGGTCACGATCTCGACCTTCATGATCGGCTCCAGCAGCACCGGCTTGGCCTTGGCGAAGCCCTGCTTGAAGGCCATCGACGATGCCAGCTTGAACGCCATTTCCGAGGAGTCGACGTCGTGGTACGAACCGAACACCAGCTTCACCTTGACGTCCACGACCGGGAAGCCAGCCAGCGGACCGCTGGTGATGGTTTCGCGCAGGCCCTTTTCGATCGACGGGATGAATTCCTTCGGAATCACGCCACCGGTGATGTCGTTGATGAACAGGAAGTCGTCCTTGATGTTCGGAGCGATCTTCGGGTCGGCACGGTCTTCAGCGGTGATCGGCGACAGTTCGATCACGACGTGACCGTACTGACCCTTACCACCGGACTGCTTGGCGTGCTTGTAGTCCGACTTGACGTCGGCCATCTGGATGGTTTCGCGGTAGGCCACCTGCGGCTTGCCGACGTTGGCTTCAACGTTGAACTCGCGCTTCATGCGGTCGACGATGATGTCCAGGTGCAGCTCGCCCATGCCCGAGATGATGGTCTGGCCGGATTCTTCGTCGGTCTTGACGCGGAACGACGGATCTTCCTGGGCCAGGCGGCCGAGGGCCAGGCCCATCTTTTCCTGGTCGGACTTGGTCTTCGGTTCGACGGCCATCGAGATGACCGGCTCCGGGAACACCATGCGCTCCAGGATGATCGGGTGTTCCTGCGAGCACAGGGTGTCACCGGTGGTGGTGTCCTTCAGGCCCACGGCAGCAGCGATGTCACCGGCCAGCACTTCCTTGATCTCTTCGCGATCGTTGGAGTGCATCTGCAGGATGCGGCCGATGCGCTCCTTCTTGCCCTTGACCGAGTTCAGCAGCTGGTCGCCGGCATTCAGGGTGCCCGAGTAGACACGGAAGAAGGTCAGCGCGCCCACGAACGGGTCGGTGATGATCTTGAAGGCCAGCGCGGAGAACGGCGCCTTGTCGTCGGACTTGCGGCTCAGGGCGACGTTTTCGTCGTCCACGTCGGTACCGGTCACGTCCGGCACGTCGACCGGCGACGGCAGCAGCTGCACCACGCCGTCCAGCATGGCCTGCACGCCCTTGTTCTTGAACGCCGAACCGCAGTACATCGGCACGATTTCGGTGGCCAGGGTACGGGTACGCAGGGCGTTGATGATTTCAGCCTCGACCAGCTCTTCGCCGCCCAGGTACTTTTCCATCAGCTCTTCGCTGGCTTCAGCCGCGGCTTCGATCATGAAGGTACGGGCTTCTTCGGCCTCATCCTTCAGCTCAGCCGGGATCTCCAGGTACTCGAACTTCATGCCCTGGGAAGCTTCATCCCAATGGATGGCCTTCATCTTGACCAGGTCGATCACGCCCTTGAAGTTGTCTTCGGCGCCGATCGGCAGCTGCATCGGAACGGCAACGGCACCCAGCTTGGCGCGCAGCTGGCTGGCGACCTTGGTGAAGTTGGCACCGGTACGGTCCATCTTGTTCACGAACGCGATGCGCGGCACCTTGTACCGGTTGGCCTGGCGCCACACGGTTTCGGACTGCGGCTGCACGCCACCGACGGCGCACAGCACGAACACCGCACCGTCGAGCACGCGCAGCGAGCGCTCCACTTCGATGGTGAAGTCGACGTGTCCGGGGGTGTCGATGATGTTGAAGCGGTGCTCCGGCAGGGACTTGTCCATGCCCTTCCAGAACGCGGTGGTCGCAGCGGACTGGATCGTGATGCCACGCTCCTGCTCCTGCTCCATCCAGTCCATGGTGGCAGCGCCGTCGTGCACTTCACCGATCTTGTGGCTCTTGCCGGTGTAGAACAGGATGCGTTCGGACGTGGTGGTCTTGCCGGCATCGATGTGGGCCATGATGCCGAAGTTGCGGTAACGCTCGATGGGAGTGGTGCGGGCCACGGGAGCCTCTCAATTTCTTGGAATTCGGATGGCCGAACGCCGCCTTTCGGCGGCCTTCGGATTGGCGCAGCCCTTCTGGGGCCGCGAGGCAGCACCTTAATGGTGCTGCCGTGCCTGTTTTACAAGGCCGTCAAACTCACCAGCGGTAGTGGGCGAAGGCCTTGTTGGCTTCGGCCATGCGGTGGGTTTCTTCGCGCTTCTTGATGGCGCCACCACGGTTTTCCGAGGCATCCAGCAGTTCTGCAGCCAGCTTCTTCGGCATGGTGTTCTCACCACGCTTACGGGCCGAGTCGATCAGCCAGCGCATGGCCAGGGCCATCTTGCGCGACGAACGCACTTCGACCGGCACCTGGTAGGTCGCACCGCCGACGCGGCGGGACTTCACTTCGACCGACGGAGCCACGTTGTCCAGAGCCTTCTGCACCAGCTCGATGGAGTTCGGGTTCTTTTCGCTGATCACGTCCATGGCGCCATAGACGATCTTTTCGGCGACCGACTTCTTGCCGCTCAGCATCACCATGTTGATGAAGCGCGCGATGGTTTCACTTCCGTGCTTCGGATCCGGCAGGACAGAGCGCTGCGGCGTATTACCTTTACGAGACATGTGTACTTTCCCTTAGCTCTTCGGACGCTTGGCGCCGTACTTGGAACGGCCCTGGCGACGCTTGGCAACGCCGGAGGCGTCCAGCGAACCACGAACGGTGTGGTAACGCACACCCGGCAGGTCCTTGACGCGACCGCCGCGGATCAGGACCACGGAGTGCTCCTGCAGGTTGTGGCCTTCGCCACCGATGTAGCTGATGACCTCTTCCTGGTTGGTCAGGCGGACCTTGGCAACCTTGCGGAGGGCCGAGTTCGGCTTCTTCGGGGTGGTGGTGTACACACGGGTGCAGACGCCACGGCGCTGCGGGCACTTTTCAAGAGCCGGGGAGGCACTCTTGTAAGTGGTTGCCTGCCGCGGCTTGCGGACAAGCTGATTGATCGTCGCCATCAGTAAGTTCTTCTGAGATGAGGCCGAGGGAAAAAACGGCCATGAGTGCGGAAATGTGCAAGCAGGCCGGTGAAAACTGGCCTGCTGAGACAGACGATTGTAGCAACCCTCCGAAAACGCGGTCAACCGCGCGCACGGAAGGCCAGCCCTGATCCCGGGCCGTTACTGGGGCGCCTTCTCCTTGCCCCCCGTTCAGGTTGTCTACCAGTCCCCTTTCGAGGACCGGCGGGCATCCTACAGCATTGCTGGCGCAAGCGCCAGCCTTGCCGGTTGGGAAGGCACGACCAACGGCCGTGCCCTACCCCGTTCACATCACTCGTCGGTCGAGTCGACTTCCGGAGCGGCTTCCACCGCTGCGGCTGCCACCGGTGCCGCTTCAGCCACGACCGGCGAGCCGGCCAGGGTCTGCAGCTCCGACTCGGTCAGCCCGGAGGCGTTGCGACGACGGTTGGCGTGGTAGGCCAGGCCGGTACCGGCCGGGATCAGGCGGCCGACGATGACGTTTTCCTTCAGGCCGCGCAGGTTGTCCGAGGTGCCGCGGACGGCAGCTTCGGTCAGCACGCGGGTGGTTTCCTGGAACGACGCAGCCGAGATGAACGACTCGGTCGCCAGCGACGCCTTGGTGATGCCCAGCAGGACCGGGTCGAAACGGGCGATGAGCTCGTTGCGGGTGGTCAGGCGTGCATTTTCCTCGATGACGCGCTGGCGCTCGGCCTGCTCGCCATTCAGGAACTTGCTGCTGCCCTGGTCGGTGATTTCGACCTTGCGCAGCATCTGGCGGGTGATCACTTCAATGTGCTTGTCGTTGATCTTCACGCCCTGCAGGCGGTACACGTCCTGGATTTCCTTGACCAGGTAGGCGGCCAGCGGTTCGACACCCAGCAGGCGCAGGATGTCCTGCGGGCTCGGCTCGCCGTCCACGATGGTTTCGCCCTTGGTCACGTGCTCGCCTTCGAACACGATCACCTGGCGGTACTTCGGGATCAGCTCTTCGTGTTCCGAACCATCGGTGTCCTTGATGATCAGGCGCTGCTTGCCCTTGGTGTCCTTGCCGAAGCTGATGATGCCCGAACGCTCGGCCAGGATCGCCGGATCCTTCGGCTTGCGCGCTTCGAACAGATCGGCCACGCGCGGCAGACCACCGGTGATGTCACGGGTCTTGGACGCTTCCTGCGGGATCTTGGCGACCACGTCGCCCACGCCGACGGCGGCGCCGTCCTGCAGGTTGACGATGGAGCGCGGCGGCAGCAGGTACTGGGCCGGCAGATCGGTGTTCGGGATGGTCAGGTCATTGCCCTTGGCATCCACGATGCGCACGATCGGGCGCAGCTCCTTGGCCTGCGAACCACGACGCTTCGGGTCGGTGATTTCACGCGACGCCAGGCCGGTCAGTTCGTCGGTCTTCTCGATGACGGTGACGCCGTCGATGAAGTCGATGAAGCGGATGAAACCGGCCACTTCCGAAACGATCGGGTGGTTATGCGGATCCCAGTTGGCCACGGTCTGGCCAGCCTTGACCGCGTCGCCGTCCTTGGTCGCGATCATAGAGCCGTACGGCAGCTTGTAACGCTCACGCTCACGACCGTGCGCGTCGAGCACCGAGATTTCACCCGAGCGCGAGACCGCGACCAGGGAACCATTGGCGTGTTCGACCGACTTCAGGTTGTTGAACTTCACCGAACCGGTGGTCTTGACCGTGATGTTGTCCACGGCTGCCGCACGCGATGCCGCACCACCGATGTGGAAGGTACGCATGGTCAGCTGAGTACCCGGCTCACCGATCGACTGCGCGGCGATGACGCCGACAGCTTCGCCGATGTTGACCAGGTGGCCACGGGCCAGGTCGCGACCGTAGCAATGGCCGCAGACGCCGAATGCCGATTCGCAGCTGATGGTCGAGCGCACCTTGATGCTCTGCACGCCGGCATCTTCCAGCTTGGCGACCCAGGCTTCGTCGAGCAGGGTGTTGCGGGTCACGATCGGATCTTCGTCGTTGCCCGGCAGGAACACGTCCTCGGCCACGACACGACCCAGCACGCGGTCCTTCAACGGCTCCACGACGTCGCCGCCTTCCACGATCGGGGTCATGGTCAGGCCTTCGGTGGTACCGCAATCCACTTCGGTGATGACCACGTCCTGCGCCACGTCGACCAGTCGACGGGTCAGGTAACCCGAGTTCGCGGTCTTCAGCGCGGTATCGGCCAGACCCTTACGGGCACCGTGGGTGGAGTTGAAGTACTCCTGCACGTTCAGGCCTTCACGGAAGTTCGCCTTGATGGGCGTTTCGATGATCGAGCCATCCGGACGGGCCATCAGGCCACGCATGCCGGCCAGCTGGCGGATCTGCGCCTGGCTGCCTCGCGCACCGGAGTCGGCCATGATGTACAGCGAGTTCATCGACTTCTGGTCGATGGTCTCGCCCTTGGCATTGACCACCTTTTCGGTACCGATGGTGTCCATCATCGCCTTGGCGATGCGTTCATTGGTACGCGACCAGATGTCGACCACCTTGTTGTAACGCTCACCGGCGGTGACCAGGCCCGACTGGTACTGCTCCTGGATTTCCAGCACTTCGGCTTCGGCTTCGGTGAGGATGCCGCGCTTCTCGTCCGGGATCAGCATGTCGTCGATACCGATCGACACGCCCGCACGGGTTGCGTAGGCAAAGCCGGTGTACATCAGCTTGTCGGCGAACACGACGGTGTCCTTCAAGCCCAGCTGGCGGTAGCTGGAGTTGATCAGGCGGCTGATGTTCTTCTTGGTCAGCTCGGTGTTGGCCAGCGCGAACGGCAGGCCTTCCGGCAGGATTTCGGCCAGCAGGGCGCGACCGATCGTGGTCTCCACGATCGAGCTCTTCTTCTGCTTGTCGCCGTTCTCGTCGGTCACCACTTCGGTGATGCGGACCTTGACCTTGGCGTGCAGTTCCACCACGCGGTTGTCGTAGGCGCGCTTCACTTCGGCGATGTTGGCGAAGGCCATGCCCTCGCCCTTCTTGTTTTCCAGGGCACGGGTCATGTAGTACAGACCCAGCACCACGTCCTGCGACGGCACGATGATCGGCTCGCCGTTGGCCGGCGACAGGATGTTGTTGGTGGACATCATCAGCGCACGCGCTTCCAGCTGGGCTTCCAGCGAGAGCGGCACGTGGACGGCCATCTGGTCACCGTCGAAGTCGGCGTTGAACGCAGTACAGACCAGCGGATGCAGCTGGATCGCCTTGCCTTCGATCAACACCGGCTCGAACGCCTGGATGCCCAGGCGGTGCAGGGTCGGCGCACGGTTCAGCATGACCGGGTGTTCGCGGATGACCTCTTCCAGGATGTCCCAGACTTCGGCTTCTTCGCGCTCGACCAGCTTCTTGGCGGCCTTGATGGTGGTGGCCAGGCCACGACGCTGCAGCTTGGCGAACACGAACGGCTTGAACAGTTCCAGCGCCATCTTCTTCGGCAGGCCGCACTGGTGCAGGCGCAGGTACGGACCGACCACGATGACCGAACGGCCCGAGTAGTCCACGCGCTTGCCCAGCAGATTCTGGCGGAAGCGACCCTGCTTGCCCTTGATCATGTCGGCCAGCGACTTCAGCGGGCGCTTGTTGGTGCCGGTGATGGCACGGCCACGACGGCCGTTGTCCAGCAGCGCATCGACCGATTCCTGCAGCATGCGCTTTTCATTGCGCACGATGATGTCCGGCGCGTTCAGCTCGAGCAGGCGGCGCAGGCGGTTGTTGCGGTTGATGACGCGGCGGTACAGGTCGTTCAGGTCGGAGGTCGCGAAGCGGCCACCGTCCAGCGGCACCAGCGGACGCAGGTCCGGCGGCAGCACCGGCAGCACGGTCATGACCATCCACTCCGGACGGTTGCCCGATTCCAGGAAGGCTTCGACCAGCTTGATGCGCTTGGTGAGGCGCTTGAGCTTGGTTTCCGAACCGGTGCTGGCGATTTCTTCGCGCAGGCGGGTCATTTCCGACTGCAGGTCGATGGTGCGCAGCAGTTCGTACACGGCCTCGGCGCCCATGGCGGCGTCGAAGTCGTCGCCGTGCTCCTGGCGGGCCTGCAGGAACTGTTCTTCGGTCAGCAGCTGGCGGCGCTCCAGGGCGGTCAGGCCCGGCTCGGTCACCACGTAGGCTTCGAAGTACAGCACGCGCTCGATGTCGCGCAGGGTCATGTCCAGCATCAGGCCGATGCGCGACGGCAGCGACTTGAGGAACCAGATGTGTGCGACCGGCGAAGCCAGGTCGATGTGGCCCATGCGCTCACGGCGCACCTTGGCCAGGGTCACTTCGGTGCCGCACTTTTCGCAGACCACGCCGCGGTGCTTCATGCGCTTGTACTTGCCGCACAGGCACTCGTAGTCCTTGACCGGCCCGAAGATGGCGGCGCAGAACAGGCCGTCACGCTCCGGCTTGAAGGTACGGTAGTTGATGGTTTCCGGCTTCTTCACTTCGCCGAAGGACCACGAACGGATCAGGTCCGGCGAGGCCAGCGCGATCTTGATCGCGTCGAAGTCCAGCGTCTGGCGCTGCTGGTTGAAGAGGTTGAGCAGGTCTTTCATGGTGTTTCTCCGAAAGGAGGAAATCTTGTCGATGGGGCTGTCGATTCACTGCCGGCGGCGCGGCTGCCGGGGCAGCCGCGCCTGCGCGATCAGTTGTCTTCCAGTTCCATGTTGATGGCCAGCGAGCGGATTTCCTTCACCAACACGTTGAAGGATTCCGGCATGCCCGCGACCATCTCGTGCTCACCGTCGACGATGTTCTTGTACATCTGGTTGCGGCCCTGCACGTCATCGGACTTCACCGTCAGCATTTCCTGCAGGGTGTAGGCCGCGCCGTAGGCTTCCAGCGCCCAGACTTCCATTTCACCGAAGCGCTGGCCACCGAACTGCGCCTTGCCGCCCAGCGGCTGCTGGGTAACGAGCGAGTACGGACCGGTCGAACGCGCGTGCATCTTGTCGTCGACCAGGTGGTTCAGCTTCAGGTAGTGCATGTAACCCACGGTGGTGTGGCGGTCGAACGCTTCACCGGTGCGGCCGTCGTACAGCTGGGTCTGGCCACTGCTCGGCAGACCGGCCAGGTCCAGCATGCGCTTGATTTCCGCTTCGGTGGCACCGTCGAACACCGGGGTGGCCATCGGCACGCCGTCGGTCAGGTTGCCGGCCAGGCGCAGCAGCTCCTCGTCGCTGAACTGGGTCAGGTCGACGTGGTTGGCGTGCTGGGTCTTGTCGTGGTTGTACACGTCGTCCAGGAACTTGCGCAGGTCGTTGATCGCGGCCTGGGCCTCGAGCATGCCCTGGATCTTGCGACCCAGGCCCTTCGCGGCCCAGCCCAGGTGCACTTCCAGGATCTGGCCGATGTTCATACGCGACGGCACGCCCAGCGGGTTCAGCACGATGTCCACGGTCTCGCCCGAGGCCATGTACGGCATGTCTTCGACCGGCACCACGTTGGAGACCACACCCTTGTTGCCGTGGCGGCCTGCCATCTTGTCGCCCGGCTGGATGCGGCGCTTCACGGCCAGGAACACCTTGACCATCTTCAGCACGCCCGGGGCGAGGTCGTCACCGGCGGTGATCTTGCCGCGCTTGTCGGCGAAGCGACGCTCGAATTCCTTCTCGTGCGCCTGGATCTGCTTCTGGGCGCGCTCGATGGCTTCCGAAGCGTCTTCGTCCTTCATGCGCAGCGCGAACCAGTCAGCCTTCTTCAGGCCGTCCAGGTAGGCGTCGGAGATGGTGTCGCCCTTCTTCAGGTTGGCACCGCCATTGGCGACCTTGCCCACGATCTGCGAACGCAGACGGGCGTAGATCGCACCTTCCAGGATGCGGAACTGGTCATCGAAGTCCTTCTTGACGCGCTTGATCTCGTTTTCCTCGATCTGGCGCGCACGCTTGTCCTTCTCGATGCCGTCGCGGGTGAAGACCTGCACGTCGATGACGGTGCCGTCCATGCCCGGCGGCACGCGCAGCGAGCTGTCCTTAACGTCGGACGCCTTCTCGCCGAAGATCGCCCGCAGCAGCTTCTCTTCCGGGGTCAGCTGGCTTTCGCCCTTCGGGGTGACCTTGCCGACCATGATGTCGCCGGCGCGCACTTCGGCACCGATGTACACCACGCCCGACTCGTCCAGGCGGTTCAGCGCCTGCTCGGACACGTTCGGGATGTCGGCGGAGATTTCTTCCGGCCCCAGCTTGGTGTCGCGCGCAACGCAGGTCAGTTCTTCGATGTGGATCGTGGTGTAACGATCCTCTTCCACCACGCGCTCGGAGAGCAGGATGGAGTCTTCGAAGTTGTAGCCGTTCCACGGCATGAAGGCGATCAGCATGTTCTGGCCCAGGGCCAGTTCGCCGATGTCGGTCGAGGGACCGTCGGCCAGCACGTCGCCACGCGCGATCACGTCGCCCACTTCGACCAGCGGACGCTGGTTGATGCAGGTGTTCTGGTTGGAACGGGTGTACTTGATCAGGTTGTAGATATCCACGCCGGCGTCGCTGGCGTCGGTGATTTCCACTTCGTTGACCTTGACCACGATGCGGCCGGCGTCGATCTGCACGATCTCGCCGCCACGACGGGCGTTCACGGTCACACCCGAGTCACGGGCCACGGCGCGTTCAATACCGGTACCCACCAGCGGCTTCTGCGCACGCAGGGTCGGCACGGCCTGGCGCTGCATGTTGGCGCCCATCAGTGCACGGTTGGCGTCATCGTGCTCCAGGAACGGAACCAGCGCGGCTGCGATCGACACGGTCTGCATCGGCGAGACGTCCATGAAGTGGACTTCTGCCGGCGGCTTCAGCAGCGACTCACCCTGGAACCGGCACGGCACGAACTGCTCGGTGAGCGTGTTCTTGGCGTCGGTCAGGGCGTTGGCCTGGGCGATGACGTATTCGTTTTCTTCGATGGCCGACAGGAACTCGATCTCGTCGGAGACCACGCCGTCGTGCACCTTGCGGTACGGGGTTTCCAGGAAGCCGTACTGGTTGGTGCGGGCGTACACGGCCAGCGAGTTGATCAGGCCGATGTTCGGGCCTTCCGGGGTTTCGATGGTGCAGACGCGGCCGTAATGGGTCGGGTGCACGTCGCGCACTTCGAAGCCGGCGCGCTCACGGGTCAGGCCGCCCGGGCCCAGGGCCGAGACGCGACGCTTGTGCGTGACTTCCGACAGCGGGTTGTTCTGGTCCATGAACTGCGACAGCTGCGAGGAGCCGAAGAACTCCTTGATGGCAGCGGCGACCGGCTTGGCGTTGATCAGCTCCTGCGGGGTCAGGCCTTCGGACTCGGCCATCGACAGGCGCTCCTTGACCGCGCGCTCGACGCGGACCAGGCCCACGCGGAACACGTTCTCGGCCATTTCGCCGACCGAACGCACGCGACGGTTGCCCAGGTGGTCGATGTCGTCGACCACGCCGCGACCGTTGCGGATCTCGGTCAGGACCTTGATCACGTCCAGGATGTCGGAGCTGTCGCCGTGCTCGGCGACCAGGCGCTTGGACTCTTCGTCGTTGCGCTCACCGAAGTACTTGCGGTCGTACAGCACAGCTTCGCCGGTGACTTCCTTGCGGCCGACACGACGGTTGAACTTCATGCGGCCGACCGTGGACAGGTCGTAGCGCTCGAAGGTGAAGAACAGGTTGTGGAACAGGTTCTGCGCAGCGTCCTTGGTCGGCGGCTCGCCCGGACGCATCATGCGGTAGATTTCGACCAGCGCTTCGAGCTGGGTCTTGGTCGGGTCGATGCGCAGGGTGTTGGACAGGTACGGACCACGATCGAGGTCGTTCACCCACAGGGTGCCCACGGCATCCACGCCGGCCTTGCGGAAGGCCTGCAGCTGCTCGTCGGTGATTTCGTCGTTGGCCTGGGCCAGCAGTTCGCCGGTGGCGGCGTCGACCACGTCGTGCGACAGGATGCGGCCGACGATGTAGTCGTCCGGCACGGCCAGGGCGGCAATGCCCGAGGCTTCCAGCTGCTTCACGTGGCGCGCGGTGATGCGCTTGCCGGCTTCGACGATGACCTTGTCGCCGTCGGCCAGGTCGAAGTTCAGGGTCTCGCCGCGCAGGCGCTCGGAGACCAGTTCGAGCTGCACGCCTTCATCGGGATTGATGTGGAAGGTGTTGATCTCGAAGAACTCGGCCAGCATCTCTTCGTTGCTGTAGCCCAGCGCACGCAGCAGGATCGACACCGGCAGCTTGCGGCGACGGTCGATACGGGTGAACAGCGCGTCCTTCGGGTCGAACTCGAAGTCCAGCCAGGAGCCGCGGTACGGGATGATGCGGGCGCTGTACAGCAGCTTGCCCGAGCTGTGGGTCTTGCCACGGTCGTGGTCGAAGAACACGCCCGGCGAACGGTGCAGCTGCGACACGATGACGCGCTCGGTACCGTTGACGATGAAGGTGCCGTTGTCGGTCATCAGCGGGATCTCGCCGAGGTAGACCTCCTGCTCCTTCACGTACTTGATGGCCTTGGTCGACGACTCACGGTCGTAGATGACCAGGCGCACGGTCACGCGCAGCGGCGCGCCGTAGCTCATGCCACGCTGGCGGCACTCGCGTTCGTCGAAGACCGGGTCGCCCAGCTTGTAACCCACGTATTCCAGCGCAGCGTTGCCGCTGTAGCTGGCGATCGGGAACACCGACTTCAGTGCGGCATGCAGGCCCAGGTCACGGCGCTTGGCCGGATCGATGTTCTCCTGCAGGAACTCGCGATAGGAATCCACCTGGATGGCCAGCAGGAACGGCACTTCGAGGATCGAGCGCTGCTTGCCGAAGTCCTTGCGGATACGCTTTTTTTCGGTGAACGAGTATGACGTCATGGGGTCTCACCTTGGCTGTGCGGGCCCCGCCATGCAGGCGCGACCCGAAGGGAACATGAAAATTGTCAGTTGGAAGTCGCTGGTATTGCCGGCACCAGCACGCCTTCTCCCGCTACTTCCAACTGCCAACTTGCCGGTCAGGGACCGGTAAGTAGCCGGCCCGTGGCCGGTATTGCAACAACGACCAAAGGCCGGGGGCTTACGCCCCCAGCCTTTGCTGCATCGCCGTGATTCGGTGGCGACGCAAGGAGCTGCTTACTTGACTTCGACAGTCGCGCCGACAGCTTCCAGGTCCTTCTTCATCTTCTCGGCTTCTTCCTTCGTGGCCGATTCCTTCAGGACGCCACCGGCTTCGGTGAGGTCCTTGGCTTCCTTCAGGCCCAGGCCGGTGATGGCGCGGACGGCCTTGATGACGTCGACCTTCTTGTCGCCGGCGCTCTTCAGCGACACGGAGAATTCGGTCTGTTCTTCAACAACGGCAGCCGGGCCGGCAGCGGCAGCGGCAACCGGGGCAGCGGCGGAGACGCCGAACTTTTCTTCGATGGCCTTCACCAGTTCCATGATTTCCATCAGGGACTTGGCGGCAATGGCTTCAACGATCTGGTCGGTGGTAAGGGACATTTTGAATACCTTTGGATAATTTTCTGGGTTCAGGTTCCATCAGGAACCACGTAAACAGCGACTCAGGCGGTTTCGGCAGCCGGCTCGGCGGCGACAGCGCCACCTTCCTGCTTCTCGCCAACGGCCTTGACGGCACGGGCGAACATCGTGACCGGCTCGGACAGGACGCGGGCCAGCATGGCCAGGGCCTGATCACGGGTCGGCAGCGAGGCCAGCACGTCAACGTGGCTTGCCGGGAACACTTCGCCACCGATCACAACCAGCTGCGGCTGCAGCTTGTCGTTGGTCTTGGTAGCTTCCTTGATGACGCGACCGGCAGCGCCGGGCTCGTCGAGCGAGAACGCGAACAGCATCGGGCCGGTGAACTTGGCCGCTGCGGTTTCGAATTCAGTACCCTTCACCGCACGTTCGGCCAGGGTGTTCTTGACAACTTTCAAGAACACGCCTTCCTTACGGGCCTGTTCGCGCATCTTGGTGATCTGCGCGACCGTGGTGCCGGCGTAGTGTGCTGCAATCAAGGAGTGAGCCTTGGCAGCGACTTCCGCGACCTCGGCGACTACTTCTTGCTTCTGGGACAGATTGAGAGCCATTGCACTCCTCCAATTGAACTCCGCTTACGGCTCCTGCCGTGTGCGGTCCTGGGCGGCATCCGTCCTGGACGCCGGGAACATCGGGACGATGTTCCAAGGGTGGGCCGTTCTAGACCTGGATGGCCAACCTGGGTGAACCCAGACGTGCGAAAACCAGAAAAACTCCAGAAGGGCACCATCTACGCAGGGCGGTTCCCGGGGGAATCGATTAAGCGGTCGGCCTGCGCCCACCACCCCTGCGGTCTTTGACGGCTATCGTCACGGGCGGACCCGCTCGGATTGCCTTCAAATGTCACGGGTACGCGGCCGAAACCGCATACCCGCTTGAAACGATTACTTCAGGCTCAGCGACGACTGGTCGACGGTGACGCCCGGGCCCATCGTCGAGCTGACCGAAACCTTCTGCAGGTAGGTGCCCTTCGAGGTGGCCGGCTTGGCCTTGATCAGGTCCTGCAGCAGCGCCTGCAGGTTCGACTTCAGCGCGTCTTCGGCGAAGTCGGCCTTGCCGATGGTGCAGTGGATGATGCCGGCCTTGTCGGTGCGGTAACGAACCTGACCCGACTTGGCGTTCTTGACGGCTTCGCCCGGGTTGGCCGACACGGTGCCGACCTTCGGGTTCGGCATCAGGCCGCGCGGGCCGAGCACGGTGCCCAGCTTACCGACGACGCGCATGGCGTCCGGGGTCGCGATGACGACGTCGTAGTTCAGATCGCCGGCCTGCATCTTCTCGGCCAGGTCGTCCATGCCGACGGCTTCGGCGCCAGCGGCCAGGGCTTCGTCAGCCTTGGCACCGGCCGGGGCGAACACCGCAACGCGGACGCTCTTGCCGGTACCGGCCGGCAGCACGGTCGAACCGCGGACCTGCTGGTCGGACTTCTTGGCGTCCACGCCCAGGCGCACGGCGACGTCGAAGGACTCGACGAACTTGGCCTTGGTGGCGGTCTTCAGGATCTTGATCGCGTCCTCGAAGGCGTAAGCCTTGCCCGGGACGACGGCGGCCTTGATGGCCTTCTCACGCTTGGTCTGTGCCATCTTCTTAACCCTCTACCACAAGGCCCATGGAACGGGCAGAACCAGCGATGGTACGCACGGCGGCGTCCAGGTCGGCGGCGGTCAGATCCGGTTCCTTCGCCTTGGCGATCTCTTCCAGCTGCTTACGGCTGACCTTGCCCACCTTGTCGGTGTTCGGGCGCTTGGAACCGGACGAGATGCCGGCGGCCTTCTTCAGCAGGGTGGTGGCCGGGGTGCTCTTGGTGATGAAGGTGAAGGTACGGTCCGAATAGGCCGTAATGATCACCGGAACCGGCAGACCCGGCTCGAGCTTCTGCGTGGCGGCATTGAAGGCCTTGCAGAATTCCATGATGTTCAGGCCGCGCTGACCCAGCGCAGGACCGACCGGCGGCGAGGGGTTGGCCTGACCGGCCTTCACCTGCAGCTTGATATAACCAACTACTTTCTTTGCCATGTGAATACTCTCCGGGTGCTAGCGCCTTGCGACCACAGGCTCCCCATCGGACCGGGAATGTCGCGTCCCGGCATCGCGTTTTGAATTCATGCAGAAGGCCACCTTGCGGCGGCCCCATGCTTTTGCCAGCTTCCTGGCAGGAAGCCGCGCACTATATCAGATTTTCAGGCGCCAGTATGAATTGGCGCCGGGAGCGTCAGACGGCCTTTTCGACCTGGCCGAACTCGAGCTCGACGGGGGTGGCGCGACCGAAGATCAGCACCGACACGCGCAGACGGCTCTTGTCGTAATTGACCTCTTCCACCACGCCGTTGAAGTCGTTGAACGGACCTTCGGTAACGCGGACCATCTGGCCCGGCTCGAACAGCACCTTCGGACGCGGCTTTTCGACACCTTCCTGAACGCGATTCAGGATCGCATCCGCCTCGGAGTCGGCGATCGGCAACGGGCGATCAGCGGTTCCGCCGATGAAGCCCATCACCTTGGACGTTTCCTTGACCAGGTGCCAGCTTTCGTTGTCGATGCGCGGAATGCCGTTTTCTTCGTGGGTCTCGATCTGGACCAGCACGTAACCCGGGAAGAACTTGCGCTCGGAGCGACGCTTCTGGCCGCCGCGCATTTCAATCACTTCCTCGGTCGGAACCAGCACCTCACCGAAGAGGTCCTGCTTCTCGTGCGTCACGATGCGATCGCGCAGAGCCTGCGCTACCGACTTTTCGAAGCCTGAATAGGCGTGAACAACATACCAACGCTTCACAGGTTTCTCCTTATCGACCCAGGAACCACTGGATCGCTTTCTGAATCACGAAGTCGAAACCGCCAAGCAGCAGGCTGAGGATGATCACCACGACCATCACCACCCAGGTCATGCGGATGGCTTCCTGGCGCGTCGGCCAGACCACCTTGCGCAGCTCGAAGCGGGATTCGGAAAGGAATTCGCGGGTGTCGCGACCCTTGGAGGTCAGCATGAACACCGCAAGGCCGGCAATCAGGCCGACGGCGACGCCCAGGCCGCGGAGCGGACCGGACCAGGCATTCTGGGCAGCATGTTCGGGCGCACCGAACCAGAACCAAGCAAAAAGACCCGCAAGTGCCAGGAGCACTGCGGCGGCGTACTTGACGATGTCACCCCCGGTGGAGGTGTCCTTGGTGTGCTCGATCTTGCTGTTCATCCGGCTCTGGCTGCTGAGGCGGCATGGCCGCTGGAAGGGAGAAGTGGCACGCCAGGAGGGACTCGAACCCCCAACCTGCGGTTTTGGAGACCGCTGCTCTGCCAATTGAGCTACTGGCGTACGTTAGAAAACTGCCTTCCCTTAGACGGCGAAGGCGGACCGAGGTTCCCGGCCCGCCATTCGCGAGACCGGCAGCGCTGTGCTGCCGCCGGTATTGCAGATTACGCGACGATCTTGGAGACCACGCCGGCGCCGACGGTACGGCCGCCTTCACGAATCGCGAAGCGCAGGCCTTCGTCCATGGCGACCGGGTTGATCAGCTCGATGACCATCTTCACGTTGTCGCCCGGCATCACCATTTCGGTGCCTTCCGGCAGGTTGGCCTTACCGGTGA
>NZ_JAAZUH010000007.1 GCF_013185915.1 Stenotrophomonas bentonitica
GCGGCTTGCGCTGCGGACGCTCGGTGGTGTCCTCGTACACGCCGTCGAGCCACAGCATGTGGAAGTGGATGTTGAGATTCAGCGCGCTGCCGAAGCGCTGGATCAGGGTCACCACGCCGCATTGCGCCGTATCCCGCGGCACGCCGGCCTGATCGGCAAGCCAACCGGCGATCACACGATGCACGATGCCCAGCACCGGGCCGATCGCCTCAGGCTTGCTGGCGAACAGGAAGCGCAACGGGTACGGAAAACTCAGCACCCATTGCCGCACCGGCCGCGGGCCAAACACCTCCTCCACCAGGTGCCGCGCGCTCTCGGCCATGCGCCGCGCCCCGCAGCTGGGGCAGAAGCCGCGCTTCTTGCAGGAATACGCCACCAGCCTCTCGGCCCGGCACTGCTCGCAGACCACGCGCAGGAAGCCGTGCTCGAGCACGCCGCAGCGCAGGTAGGTCTCGAACTCCTCGCGCACATACTCGGGCAGCGGGCGGTCTTCGGCCTCAAGACGCGCGATGAAGTCCGGGTAGTGCGCCTGCACTAGCGCGTACAGCAGCGTGCGCTCGGGCAGGTGGCGCGCGTAACGCGCAGCGGCGTGGGCGGCCGGCAGTGGCGCGCACACCTCGGCCTGCCGCCGGGGTGCGGTCAGGCGCGGCACGCAGCGCTCCGTTGCAGGGACGGCTGCTCAGGGTTGCGCCCGCGAGCACGCGTTCATATCGGCGTTTTCTGATCTTCGCGTCAGACATTGCCGCGGGGCGGGTAGGAAATCTCCCGCCTCGGACGCCAGAACGCACAAAGCCCGGCACGAGGCCGGGCTTTGTGGTCTTGCTTGATGGATCGCGGGGATCCAGCCGCGCCGCGCCTGAGCATCGTGCCGGGCGGCGCCGTCACGCCGCGCACGTGCGCTCAGAACGACCCGAACATCGTCCCCAGCACGATCACCACCACCAGCGCCACGATCGAGCCGAGCACCGCGGTCACCGCGATGTCGCCGTAGCTGTCGCGGTGGGTGCAGCCGCACACCGCCAGCAGAGTCACCACCGCGCCGTTGTGCGGCAGGCTGTCCAGGGTGCCGGCGCCGATCACCGCCACCCGATGCATCAGCTCCGGCGACAGTCCGGTCTCGTAGGCGATGGCCATGAAAGTCGGACCCAGCGCATCCAGGGCGATGGTCAGGCCGCCGGACGCCGAGCCGGTGAGGCCGGCGAGGATGTTGGTCGCCACCGCCAGCGACACCAGCGGACCGCCGCCGATGCCCAGTACCCAGTCGCGCACGATCTCGAAGGCCGGCATCGCCGCGACCACCGCGCCGAAACCGACCAGGCTGCCCACCGCCAGGATCGGCAGCACCGAGGCGTTGGCGCCGGAGTCCATGCTCGAACGCAGCGAGGGGAAGCGGCGCAGGTTCAGCGCGATGGTGGTGGCGATCGCCGCGGCCAGCGCCACCGACACCGACCACATGCCCGCCACCTCGGACAGCGAGGTTTCGCCGAAGCGCGCGTACTGCAGGTAGGACACGTCCATCCGCGGCAGGATCAGCAGCGACATCAGCAGGTTCACCCCGATCACCACCGCCAGCGGCGCGAACGCAACCAGCGCCGACGGCAGGCCGCTGCCCTGGACGCCATGCGCCGCCTCGGCCGGATCGAAGGGCTGCGCCACCGCCGCGCGTTCGCGCACGATCTCGTCCTCGGCCACCATGCCGGCGTCGGGCGTGGCCAACTCGCCGAAGCCTTCGCCCGCCAGCCGCGCGCGACGTTCGGCGCGGGCCAGCCACCACAGGCCGAACGCCAGCATGATCGCCGAGGCGATCAGGCCCAGCCCGGGCGCGGCGAACGGCGTGGTGCCGAAGAACGGCATCGGGATCGCGTTCTGGATCGAGGGCGGCGATCTACAGCCCTTCCGGCGCATCGGCAGGGATCGGCTTCGCCGTGCCGGTGGACACCGTCATGCGCGTAGTCCCGCAACTCATCAAGACCGGTAAGTACATCCGTCCGGCGCTGGGCATTGAGGTGGACGAACAGCTCAATCAGCACCTGCTTGCACTGACCGGAAGCAAGGGCGTGTTCGTGTTGCGTGTTACCCCTGGTTCGGCAGCGCACAAGGCCGGCCTCGCGGGTGTCGAAGTCACGCCGCAAGGCATCGTGCCGGGCGACCGCATCATCGATGTTGATGGCCAGGCGACGGACGATGTGGCCAAGCTGCTCGCGCGGCTAGACGACAGGAAGGTCGGCGATGTGGTGGTCTTGTCAGTGGAGCGGGCCGGCAAGACTCGCGAGATGCTTGTGGAACTACAACCGGGAGTTTGATGGAAAGTGGGTCATGGATCTGCACAGCGAAGCAGCCAAGCGACTTCAGCCTTGCGCCGAACTACGAGCCCTAGCTAGTGCAGTGGGGGGAAGGCTGTTTAGGTTAAATGGATATAAGGGTGTCATTTTTGATTGTGTTTTTAAAAGAAGGTGTTGATTTTTTTGGGTAAGCATTTAGGGCGTCCAAGGGTTGGAGCAGTTGGCACGGATGAGAGAGCTCAATGCTCGCTAGGGATTGGATCTATGTGTTTTTTCTGACTGACTGCTTACGTGTTGGAACGGGCAACATCGGAAAAGGATGAATCTTTATTTTCACCATTTACCGTATTTTTCGAGCCTGGGCGAAAATTAGGATGATACTTTAGCGCCCTTAATCATTCTCCCATGAAAGGCAAAACGATCCAGTCTCGGGTGTAAGTGCTCACAACATACTGATATAAAAGGGATTTTTTATGAATAGGAGAGCGCGCGACGTTTCTCTCTGTTTTTAGGGTTAGGATGAAACTTTATTTGCATCCCACATGAAGATATCCGCGCCCGGCATGCCGCCGGGGTGCAGTTCGACACCCATCTGATCCCCAACCCGGGCAATACCCGGGAGTGGATCGTGCTGTTGAAGAAGGGCGTGGGCACCAGCTACTTCCTGATCGACGAGCAGGACGAGGTGGAGTCCTTCGCCGACCTCAACGCCCTGATCGACGAGCTGCGCCAGCTGGGTATCAAGAACGCGGAAATCCACTGCTAGGGCGAGCGCCATGCCGATCCGCTATGCCAGGCGCCTGACCGGGCGCAAACGCACGGTCCTGGCCAACCGGCACCTGGGTTACGCCCTGGCCTTTGTCGCCGGGGCGATCAATGCCGGCGGGTTTCTCGCCGTGCAGCAGTACACCTCGCATATGACCGGGATCGTCTCGGCCATGGCCGACCATATCGCCCTGGGCGCCTATGATCTGGTGCTCGGCGGCCTGGGCGGGGTGCTGTCCTTTATCCTCGGCGCCATCGCCTCGACCCTGCTGGTCAACTATTCGCGGCGTCGTCGCCTGCACAGCGAGAACGCCCTGCCGCTGCTCTGCGAGGCCGCATTGCTGCTGTGCTTCGGTTTGCTCGGCGCCACCCTGGCGAGCATCGAAGGCCTGTTCGTGCCGCTGACGGTGATGCTGCTGTGTTTCATCATGGGCCTGCAGAACGCCCTGATCACCAAGCTGTCGCGGGCGGAGATTCGCACCACCCATATCACCGGCATCGTCACCGATATCGGCATCGAGCTGGGCAAGCTGCTGTACTGGAACCGCCACGGCGAACAGTTCGGCCGGGTCCAGGTCGACCGCCAGCGTCTGCAGGTGCTGAGCCTGCTGGCCCTGTATTTCTTTATGGGCGGGATTGCCGGGGCCTTTGGCTTTAACCGCCTGGGCTATGTGTCCACGCTACCGCTGGCCTTGCTGCTGATCAGCCTGGCCCTGGTGCCGATGCTGGATGACCTGCGCTCGGGCTGGCGGCGTTTTAGGCGCGCCCGTCAGATGTAGCAGGGAATAACAGCGGGTGGACAAGCTGTGCGTTGCCCACCCTACGCCACGTCACGCCAGCATAGGGTGGACAACCGCCCCTCAGACTTCTGCCTTGGTCTGCGCCTTGATCCCGTAGAACACGCAATAGAGCACCGGCAGCACCACCAGGGTGAGCAGGGTGGCGAAGCCCAGGCCGAACATGATCACCACCGCCATGCTCTGGAAGAAGGCGTCGGTCAACAGCGGGCTCATGCCCAGGATGGTGGTCAGGGCGGCCATGGATACCGGGCGTACGCGGCTGATGGAGGCCTCTTCCACGGCCTGCAGGGCGTCCTTGCCGCTGGCCAGCTGCAGCTGGATTTCATCCACCAGGACGATGCCGTTCTTCACCAGCATGCCGCTCAGGCTGAGCAGGCCGAGCAGGGCCATAAAGCCGAAGGGAATGCCGGTCAGCAGAAAGCCCAGGGTCACGCCGATCATCGCCAGGGGCACGGTGAGCCAGATCACGGTGGCGCGCTTGAACGAGTCGAACAGCAGGATGGTGATCATAAACATCACCAGATAACCCAGGGGCAGGCTGCCGAATACCGCGCCCTTGGCATTGCGCGAGCTTTCGTATTCACCGCCCCACTCCAGGCTGTAGCCCTCGGGCAGGGGGATGGCCTCGACCTCGGGCTTGATGCGCTGGAACAGCTGGGCCGCGGTTTCCCCGCTGAGCAGGGCCGGATCGGCCTGCACGGTGAGGGTGCGCTTGCGGTCCAGGCGCATGATCAACGGGTCTTCCCATTCGGTGGCAAAGCCCTGCAGCACCTGCTCGATGGGCAGATAGCTGCCCCGGGCGTTGCTCCAGATCTGCAGATCACTGAGGCTGTCGGCATTCAGCCGCTCGTTGTCCGGGGTGCGCGCGACAATCGGCAGCAGGCGGGTGCCGTCGCGGTACAGGCCCACGTTCATGCCGGAGAAGCTCATGCGCAACAGGTCATCCAGTGCACTCTTGTCCACCCCCAGTTCACGGGCGCGGGCCTCGGCAAATTGTGGACGAACCAGCTTGGTGCGCTCGTGCCAGTCGTGCATCACCGCCGTGGCCACCGGGTCCTGGCGGATACGGCGGATGGCCTCGCCACCCAGGCGGCGTAGCACTTCGGGGTCGGGGCCGCTGAAGCGCGCCTCGATCTTGCTGTCGTTGCCAGGGCCAAGCATCAGCTGCTTGAACTTGGGTTTGACCTGCGGGTACTGCTCGGCAACATGCAGTTCCAGCTGGTTGATCAGCGGCTCGATGCGCTCCAGGTTGTCGGTGCGCACCAGCAGCTGGGCATAGTTGGGGTACTGCTTCTGCGGCGAGTAGGTGAGGATAAAGCGCAGGGCGCCCTGGCCGATGCTGCTGCTGACCGTGGTCACCCCTTCCTGCTGCAGTACATGCTGATCCAGCTCGGCCACCAGTTGCTCGGTGTAGCGGATATCGGTGCCCTGGGGCAGCCACAGGTCGATAAAGAACATCGGCGTGTTGGATGGCGGGAAGAAGCTCTGACGCACCTTGCCGAAACCGCCGATGGCCACCACCAGCAGCACCGCCAGCAGCCCGAGGGTCAGGCCACGGCGCTTGAGGGCAAAGTCCAGCAGGGCACGGTAGGCGGTGAAGATCACCCCGCCGTAGGGATCGCCCTGATCCTGGCTGGTCAGGGTCTGGTTATCGCGGAAGAACAGGCTGGCGAAGAAGGGCGTCAGGGTGATGGCGGTGACCCAGCTGAGCAGCAGGGAGATCAGCAGCACCTGGAACAGCGACAGGCAGAACTCGCCGGTGGAGTCGTCGGACAGGCCGATGGGGGCAAAGGCGATGATGGCGATCAGGGTGGCGCCGAGCAGCGGCAGGTTGGTCTGCTTGACGATGGCCCGCGCCGATTCCAGAGTGCTCTGGCCACGCTGGCGGCCGACCAGGATGCCTTCGACAATTACAATGGCGTTGTCCACCAGCATGCCCAGGGCGATCACCAGGGCGCCAAGGGAGATGCGCTGCAGTTCGATGCCCAGCAGGCGCATAAAGATAAAGCTGCCGAGCACCGTCAGGGCCAGGATCAGGCCGATCAGCAGGCCGCTGCGCAGGCCCATGAAGACCAGCAGCACGACGATGACAATGACCACCGAGGCGATGAAGTTGATCACGAAGTCACGCACCGAGCTTTCCACTTCGGCGGCCTGATCGTAGAACACCTGCAGCTGCATACCGGCGGGGCGCTGGTTGTCCAGCTCGGCCAGACGTGCATTGATCGCCGCGCCCACGTCCACCACGTTGACCTTGGGTGCGAAGGACACGCCCAGGGTCAGGGCCGGCTGGCCGTTCATGCGGTAGAGGTTGCCCGGGGTTTCGCTGAAGCCACGGCTGACCTGGGCGATATCGCCCAAGGTGATCTGCTGCGGGCTACCCGGATCACTGATGACCAGGCGTTCAAGTTCGCGTACGTCCTGCAGTTCTCCCGTGGGGTGCAGGCGGATCGATTCGCTGCCGGCGAGGATACGCCCGGCGTTGGACACCACGTTCTGCTGGCTGAGCACCTGAGCCAGACGCTGCGGGGCGATGCCCAGGCTGCTCATCTTGCTGCGCGAGATTTCCACCTGCACCTGTTCCTGGCGCACGCCGGCCAGGCTGACCTTGCCCACCCCCGGCAGCAGCACCAGCTCACGGCGCAGGTAGTCGGCGAAATCGCGCAGTTCCTGGGCGCTGTAGCCCTCGCCGGTGAGCAGCAGGAAGAAGCCGAATACATCGCTGAAATCATCCCGCACCTGCGGCGGGTTGACCCCCGGTGGCAGGTTGGGCTGCAAGTCGTTGATCTTGCGCCGCAGTTCATCCCAGATTTGCGGGATCTGCTCGGCCTTGTATTGGCTGTGCAGTTCCAGGCTGATCTGCGACAGCCCGGCACTGGAGATGGAGGTGACCTTCTTGATCGAGGGCAGCTGCTGGATGGCGTTCTCCAGCGGGTAGCTGACCTCTTCTTCCACCTGCTGCGGCGAGGCGCCGGGGTAGCTGGTGATGACCATGGCGTTCTTCAGGGTGAAGGACGGGTCTTCCAGGCGGCCGATTCCGAGAAAGGCCAGCAGCCCGCCGATGCCCAGCACCAGAGTGACCAGCCAGCTGGTGACGCGACGCTGGATAAAGTAGCCGGCGATATCCATTTACAGCCCCCGCTCGCGTACCCAGGGCCTTACCGCCTGGCCTTCCTCCAGCTCGGCGCCACCCACGGCAACGATCTGCTCGCCGGGTTCGATGCCGCTGAGTACTTCGATGCTGTTGCGGCTCAGCTGGCCCACCTCGACCTGGCGGGCCGTCAGGCGTAGCACGCCGTCCTGCTCGCGAGCCACCCACACCTGCTTGACCTCGGGGCCGCTGTCGTCCGGACTGAACACCGCCTCCACCGGCACCAGCAGGCGGCTACCCAGGTCACGGCTGACCTGGGCCAAGTCAACCTTGACCGTGGCACTCATCCCCGGTAGCAGGTTGAGACCCTCGGGACGCGGCATGGACAGGGTCACCTGATAGGTCAGGGTCTTGGGATCAGGCTGGGTGCTGTGCTCCTTATAGACCGCCTCGAACTCGCGGCCGGGCAGGCTGTCGAGAATCACGCTGGGGTGATAGTCGCGGTTCTCTTCACGGCTGCGCAGGTTGGTCAGCAGGTTTTCCGGCATCTGAAACAGCACATCCAGCTGATTGCCGCTCTGCAGGGTGACGATGGGCTGCTTGGCCTGTACCACCTGGAAGTTGTCCACATGGGTATTGGCCACCACCGCGTCGAAGGGCGCCAGAATCCGCGTGTACTCCAGCTCCTGGCGGGCCAGGCTGAGGGCCGCGCTGGCCGAGTCCAGGTTGGCCTTGCGCTGGTCATGCTCGGCGCGGGAGATCATCTGCCGCTCCAGCAGCTTGGCGATGCGCTGGAACTGCACGTTGGCCAGGTCATAGCTGGCCTGGCGATCACGCAGGCGCAGGCGCTGGTCGGCGTCATCCAGGCTGGCAATCAGCTGACCGCGTTTCACCGGCTGTCCCTGCAGCACGTTGAGGGTCTTCAGCTGGCCGCCGATACGGAACGACAGCTCGGCCTCCTCGGTGGCCTTCAGGCGCGCGGGGAATTCGCGCAGGCGCGCCCCGGCCGGATCTTCCACGGTAAACAGCTTGACCAGGCGCGGCGCCTGTTCCTGGGGGGCGGGAGCCTGGTCGCAGGCACTCAGCAGCAGGCCGGCGGGCAGGCACAGAAAAAGCAGGGGACGAAGGTTCAAGGTGGCTATCCCTAATCTGGCGAGATCAATAAAAAGGCAGCCGGGTATAGGAAGTTCAACCGCCCTTTTTGGCGAGTCTGGCGGGTAGGAAGCGGCCGCGCAAGCGCCGCTTTGGGCACAGATCGGGCACAGATCGGGGGTTCATGCGTGGGTTTTCGACATCGCGGGGCCACGCAGCGGCTCAGTGCGTAGCCATTTCTCACCGAATCCCGGCACAGGGCCGAGCGCAGCCCTGCGGGGTCGTGGCCGCATCGGATCGGACTCTGGCTTGGCTGCCGGCTGTGTGGCCGGCACCTCGTCACGCGGCCGGCGGCGGCGCGCGCGCTGCGGGCCGGTAGTGCGCTTGCTCCAGCGCGCCGTGCTTCTCGAAGTGGGCGAGGATGGCGCGGATGGCGGTGGGTTCCTCGATGCTGGCGACGATCCGCACCGCGCCGCCGCAGTGGGCGCAGGTGGTGACGTCGATGGAAAAGACCCGCTTGAGCCGTTGCGCCCAGCTCATCGCACGGCGCTTCTGCTCGGGGCTGCGCGGCTCGTCGTGGGCGCTGACGTCCACTGGCGCCGCATCGCCCGCAGGCCGCTTGCCGCGCCCCGAGGGTGTCAACTGCGCGCGCAGATTCGCGTTCGGGGCGAATACGCCGTGGAAGCGGGTGAGATGCGCGCGAGGTGGCGGGACCAGTGCCGCCAGCTTGGCGATGAAGTCCACCGCATCCCATTCGACATGCGTGGTGCCATTGCGCCACGGCGTCTTGAGCTGATACCGCACCCTACCCTGCGGTGAGATCGACAGCCGCTGCTCGCTGATCGCCGGGCGCGTGATGTAGCGGCACAGCTTTTCGAGCTTGTGGCTTTCGTGTGCTTCCGCGGCCACGCCGGCATGCAGCGAGAAGCCACCGACCTTGCCGGCATCGCCCTCCAGCGAGCCTGCGTCACCGGGCAATGTTTGCAGCGTGACGACCTTGCGGCCAGCGTCGCGACCGGTGGCGATGCGGTAGGTCATCGAACTCATCCGCAGCCCATCCATGCCGTCGTCGCTACCCGCGCTGTCGGACAGGAACACGGATTCGTCTTCGCCTTCGAGCCAGCCGCGGCGCGACAGGTGCCGGCACACGCGATGCGCGATGGTGTGCCGCGACCGGCACGGCAGGAAGGGCGTGCGTACGCTAGAATACGCGCTGGCGGAGTCGGCCAGACAGTCGCGTCATCCCTTCGGGGTGCCGAGGAAAGTCCGGGCTCCATAGGGCAAGGTGCCAGGTAACGCCTGGGCGGCGCAAGCCGACGGAAAGTGCAACAGAAAGATACCGCCTACGTCTTCTTCGGAAGGCCGGTAAGGGTGAAATGGTGCGGTAAGAGCGCACCGCGAGTCTGGCAACAGACCGGCACGGCAAACCCCACCTGGAGCAAGACCAAATAGGGATCCTTTGGCGCGGCCCGCGTTGGATCCGGGTAGGTTGCTTGAGCGTTGCGGTGACGTAACGCCTAGAGGAATGACTGTCCACGACAGAACCCGGCTTATCGGCCGGCTCCGCCTCTTTCTTACGGTAGGCCGAGCATGGCTCGGCTCTACAGTAGAGCCGAGCCATGCTCGGCTGCTCTTCGCCCAGATGCTTGGGATGTTGTTCAACCCGGCGTGCGGTACTGCCCGGCGGAAATGAACTGCTCGAACCGTTCGCACCACACCACTACGGTGGTGTAATCGTCCACGTTGACGCTTTCAGGCACGTCCACCAGGAAACGGTTGAAGGTCTTCACCTCGCCGATGCGCTGGGCCTGTGCCTTGATCTTCAGGAAATCGGCCTTGTTGTCGACGAAGTCACGGACCAGGTACACCTTGTAATCCGGACCCGGACCCATCTTGCCGTCGAACGCGACCTGGCGCGGGCTGACGCTGACGTTGCCTTCCGCCCAATGCACCGCATCACTGCCCTTGAGGTCGCGGCGAAAGGTGGTGCGGTAGGGGGCGTCTTTCATGGCCGCCTGCACCTGCGCAACCGGCGGGTCATCGGGGGCGATCAGGATCGGCAGGAGATAGACGCCCAGGCCGAAGCCCAGGCCGAGGGTGAGCAGGTGGGTGGCGAGCAGGATGAGGATGCGGCGCATGGGGCCTCCTTGTGGTTGCGATCGATCGCGCGGCGAAGTGCCGGGCCTGACCACCCTGGGAGGTCAGGGCCGGGGTATAGGAAGTTCAACCGCCCTTTTTGGCGAGTCTGGCAGGTAGGAAGCGGCCGCGCAAGCGCCGCTTTGGGCACAGATCGGGCACAGATCGGGGGTTCATGCGTGGGTTTTCGACATCGCGGGGCCACGCAGCGGCTCAGTGCGTAGCCATTTCTCACCGAATCC
>NZ_JAAZUH010000008.1:1255-4823 GCF_013185915.1 Stenotrophomonas bentonitica
AAGTCCCGCATATGGGGCCTTAGCTCAGCTGGGAGAGCACCTGCTTTGCAAGCAGGGGGTCGTCGGTTCGATCCCGACAGGCTCCACCACACGTAGCGCCTTTATCAGCGCCAACGGCAATGAGCTAAACGGACATTGGGTCTGTAGCTCAGGTGGTTAGAGCGCACCCCTGATAAGGGTGAGGTCGGTAGTTCGAGTCTACCCAGACCCACCAACTCTGAATGATCAGCGCATACAAAGAATTTATTACGCATCGGCATTGTGGCCGGTACGTGTTCTTTTAAAACTTGTGACGTAGCGAGCGTTTGAGATATCTATCTTGACGTGTCGTGAGGCTAAGGCGGAAGACTTAAATGTCTTCTTATTAATTGAGTCGTTATATTTCGTATCCGGGCTTTGTACCCCCGGGTCATATATATAACCCAAGGCAACTTGCGGTTATATGGTCAAGCGAATAAGCGCACACGGTGGATGCCTTGGCGGTCAGAGGCGATGAAGGACGTGGCAGCCTGCGAAAAGTATCGGGGAGCTGGCAACAAGCTTTGATCCGGTAATGTCCGAATGGGGAAACCCACCCGCTTGCGGGTATCCTGCAGTGAATACATAGCTGCTGGAAGCGAACCTGGTGAACTGAAATATCTAAGTAACCAGAGGAAAAGAAATCAACCGAGATTCCCTGAGTAGCGACGAGCGAACGGGGACTAGCCCTTAAGCTGGAATGGTTCTAGAAAAACAGCCTGGAACGGCTGGCCATAGAAGGTGATAGCCCTGTATTTAAAAGGGCCACTCCAGTGAAGACGAGTAGGGCGGGGCACGTGAAACCCTGTCTGAACATGGGGGGACCATCCTCCAAGGCTAAATACTACTGACCGACCGATAGTGAACCAGTACCGTGAGGGAAAGGCGAAAAGAACCCCGGAGAGGGGAGTGAAATAGATCCTGAAACCGTGTGCGTACAAGCAGTAGGAGCTCGAAAGAGTGACTGCGTACCTTTTGTATAATGGGTCAGCGACTTACTGTTCGTGGCAAGCTTAACCGTATAGGGGAGGCGAAGGGAAACCGAGTCTGATAAGGGCGCATAGTCGCGGGCAGTAGACCCGAAACCGGGTGATCTAGTCATGGCCAGGGTGAAGGTGCCGTAACAGGTACTGGAGGCCCGAACCCACGTCTGTTGCAAAAGACGGGGATGAGCTGTGATTAGGAGTGAAAAGCTAATCGAACCCGGAGATAGCTGGTTCTCCTCGAAAGCTATTTAGGTAGCGCCTCATATGTATCCTCTCGGGGGTAGAGCACTGTTATGGCTAGGGGGTCATCGCGACTTACCAAACCATTGCAAACTCCGAATACCGAGACGGACTGTATGGGAGACACACGGCGGGTGCTAACGTCCGTCGTGAAAAGGGAAACAACCCAGACCCACAGCTAAGGTCCCAAATTCACTGCTAAGTGGAAAACCATGTGGAAAGGCACAGACAGCCAGGAGGTTGGCTTAGAAGCAGCCACCCTTTAAAGAAAGCGTAATAGCTCACTGGTCGAGTCGGTCTGCGGGGAAGATTTAACGGGGCTAAGCAGTGAACCGAAGCTTGGGGTGTGCATATTTATATGTACGCGGTAGAGGAGCGTTCCGTAAGCCGTTGAAGGTGGATTGAGAAGTCTGCTGGAGGTATCGGAAGTGCGAATGCTGACATGAGTAACGATAATGCGGGTGAAAAACCCGCACGCCGAAAGCCCAAGGTTTCCTTGCGCAACGTTAATCGGCGCAGGGTGAGTCGGCCCCTAAGGCGAGGACGAAAGTCGTAGTCGATGGGAAGCAGGTTAATATTCCTGCACCTCGCGTAAGTGCGATGGAGGGACGGAGAAGGTTAGGTGTACCCGGCGTTGGTTGTCCGGGGGAAAGGCGGTAGGTTTGGATCTTTGGCAAATCCGGGATCCTTCAAGACCGAGCACCGAGACGAGTCTTTAAGACAAAGTCACTGATACCACGCTTCCAGGAAAAGCTCCTAAGCTTCAGCTTACGCAGACCGTACCGTAAACCGACACAGGTGGGTAGGATGAGAATTCTCAGGCGCTTGAGAGAACTCGGGTGAAGGAACTAGGCAACATGGCACCGTAACTTCGGGAGAAGGTGCGCCCTTTTTGGTGGCTCATGCGAGCTATAGCTGAAGAGGGCCGCAGAAACCAGGCCGCTGCGACTGTTTATCAAAAACACAGCACTCTGCAAACACGAAAGTGGACGTATAGGGTGTGACGCCTGCCCGGTGCTGGAAGGTTAATTGATGGGGTCAGCCGCAAGGCGAAGCTCTTGATCGAAGCCCCAGTAAACGGCGGCCGTAACTATAACGGTCCTAAGGTAGCGAAATTCCTTGTCGGGTAAGTTCCGACCTGCACGAATGGCGTAACGACAGCGGCGCTGTCTCCACCCGAGACTCAGTGAAATTGAAATCGCTGTGAAGATGCAGCGTTCCCGTGGCAAGACGGAAAGACCCCGTGAACCTTTACTATAGCTTTACACTGAACGTTGAGTTCGTCTGTGTAGGATAGGTGGGAGGCTATGAAACTGTGGCGCTAGCTGCAGTGGAGCCATCCTTGAAATACCACCCTGTCGTGCTTGACGTTCTAACCTGGGCCCATTATCTGGGTCGGGGACCGTGTATGGTGGGTAGTTTGACTGGGGCGGTCTCCTCCTAAAGAGTAACGGAGGAGCTCGAAGGTACGCTCAGCGCGGTCGGACATCGCGCACTGTGTGCAAAGGCATAAGCGTGCTTGACTGCAAGATCGACGGATCAAGCAGGTAGGAAACTAGGACTTAGTGATCCGGTGGTTCTGTATGGAAGGGCCATCGCTCAACGGATAAAAGGTACTCCGGGGATAACAGGCTGATACCGCCCAAGAGTTCATATCGACGGCGGTGTTTGGCACCTCGATGTCGGCTCATCACATCCTGGGGCTGTAGTCGGTCCCAAGGGTATGGCTGTTCGCCATTTAAAGTGGTACGCGAGCTGGGTTCAGAACGTCGTGAGACAGTTCGGTCCCTATCTGCCATGGGCGTTGGAGATTTGAGAGGGGCTGCTCCTAGTACGAGAGGACCGGAGTGGACGAACCTCTGGTGTTCCGGTTGTCACGCCAGTGGCATTGCCGGGTAGCTATGTTCGGAAGCGATAACCGCTGAAAGCATCTAAGCGGGAAGCGCGCCTCAAGATGAGATCTCCCGGGGCACAAGCCCCCTGAAGGAACCATATAGACTATGTGGTTGATAGGTCAGGTGTGTAAGTACAGCAATGTATTGAGCTAACTGATACTAATGATCCGTGTGGCTTGACCATATAACCTCAAGTTGCCTTGGCCGACATGACATGTCGATGGATACCAAGTGCACGCTACGTCACAAGACCTATGAGAGGCTGGCGCCAATCCGTCCGGATTTGGCGACACTCCAACCGTCTCCCTGGTGAAATTAGCGCTGTGGAACCACCCGATCCCATCCCGAACTCGGAAGTGAAACGCAGCTGCGCCGATGGTAGTGTGGCTCAAGCCATGCGAGAGTAGGTCATCGCCAGGGTTTACACCC
>NZ_JAAZUH010000009.1 GCF_013185915.1 Stenotrophomonas bentonitica
GCGCTGCTCATCGGTACCACACCAGGCGCGCACTCCCCCGTGCTGATCGACGCGCCCAGCACGGGAGCGGCTTGCGCCGGTGTCGCCAGCGCCGTCACCGCAGCCCTGAGCGGCGAGTTGGGTGCCAGCACACCAAAGTAGCGGTGCCGGTGGGTGCGTGGTGGGGGTACCAGGGCGGCAATGCGGTCGATCAGCTCCAGCGGTGTGAGGTGCAGCTCATCAACCTTGGCACCGCGCTTGTCGCTGGTGGGTTCGCTGCGCTGCTTGCCGCAGCGACGTGAAGAGCTTCGGCGCTATGGAAACTATACGCGCAGCGTATTGGATAAATCTGGGGCGCACTGCTATAGTCGGCGCAATGACTGCAAAGATAAATGACAGTGTGTCGAGCTCTCTAGATTAATTATTGGAGACTATCATGAAGTTTGAGAAGTCACAGGCAGCAGTTGACCGCCTGACCCCCGAGCAACGCCGGATTACCCAGGATTCGGGGACCGAAAGGCCCTTCACGGGTGAGCACAACGACAACAAGGAGCCTGGCATCTACGTCGACATAGTGTCGGGAGAGCCGCTGTTCGCTTCAACGGACAAGTTCGATTCGGGTACTGGCTGGCCCAGCTTCACCAAGCCGATCGTTCCGGCAAACGTGAACGAGGTGCGGGACAGTGCACACGGCATGGTCCGGACGGAGGTCAGGTCGGTACACGCCGACAGCCATCTGGGCCACGTTTTCCCGGACGGTCCTTCCGACCGCGGCGGTCTGCGCTACTGCATCAACTCTGCGTCCCTTCGCTTCATCCCGCGCGACGAGATGGAGTCCGAGGGATACGGTGAATATCTCGATCAAGTAGAGGAGGCTTAACATGCATCAGCGCGCTGTTCTCGCAGGAGGATGTTTCTGGGGCATGCAGGATCTGATCCGCAAGCGGCCCGGCATCATCTCGACCCGTGTGGGTTACACGGGCGGCGATATTCCGAACGCCACGTATCGTAATCACGGCACGCATGCCGAGGGGATCGAGATTGTCTTCGACCCGACAGTGACGAGCTACCGGCACATCCTGGAATTCTTCTTCCAGATCCACGATCCGACGACGCTGAACCGCCAGGGCAATGATCGTGGGCTCTCCTACCGGTCGGGCATCTATTATGTCGACGAGGAGCAGAAGCGCGTCGCCGAGGATACGATCGCCGATGTGGATGCCTCGGGGCTGTGGGATGGCAAAGTGGTGACCGAGGTCCAGCCGGTCGGCGAGTTCTGGGAGGCCGAGCCCGATCACCAGGATTATCTGGAGAAGCGGCCGGGCGGCTACACCTGCCACTTCGTCCGTCCCGACTGGGTTCTTCCAAAGCGGCATGAGGCCGGCGATGTGAGCCCTGCGGCCGGGGCTGCAGCGGAATAGGCTTCGCTGCCGTTAGTGCCGCGCCGATCCGGTTCGCAACCTCCGACGACCGCGTCAATCGACGCGGTCGTCGAACCCGGCCTTGAAGCAGATCATTCCATTCAGCCGCCGTCGCAGTGCCAGGATCCAGATATGACAGACCTCTCCTCCTTTACCATCACGCAGCGCTGGCCAGCATCTTATCCGGATCGCTTGCAACTATACGCGGCCCCCACGCCCAACGGCGTCAAGGTCTCGATGATGCTGGAGGAGACTGGCCTGCCGTATGAGCCCCACTTCGTCGACATCTCGAACAACGAGTCGAAGGATCCAGCGTTCGTGTCGTTGAATCCCAACGGCCGCATACCCGCGATCATCGATCCGGCTGGCCCTGACGGCCAGCCCATTGGCATATGGGAAACCGGTGCGATCCTCATCTATCTGGCCGACAAGACGGGGCAGCTCATCTCAACAACACCCGCCCAGCGGTACGAGACTCTGGCCTGGGTGTTCTTTCAGGTGTCGGGCGTTGGGCCGACCTTCGGACAGCTAGGCTTTTTCCTGCGATTTGCCGGCAAGGACTATGAGGACAAGCGACCTCGGCAGCGCTTTGTTGATGAATCCAGGCGTCTTCTCGGGGTCCTGGATCACCGGCTGGAGGGCCGCGAATGGATTGTCGATGATTACTCGATCGCGGACATTGCGACGTTTGGCTGGGTGAATGCGCTGGTCGAATTCTACGCAGCGGGCGACATCCTCGGCCTAAGCAGCTATTCGAACGTGCAGGCATGGCTCGAACGCGGGCTGGCGCGACCGGCTGTACAGCGTGGCCTGCGAATTCCTGCGAGGCCTGCATGACCATTATCGCCGCATATTATTACAACGAAGGTAAGCGAGTCCGTGAAATCAGGCTCGATGAGCACGTCGAACTAAACGAGAATCGCTCGGGCTTCTGCTGGATCGCGCTTAGCGAGCCCACCGCAGACGAACTCAGCGCGATCCAGACGACGTATAACCTCCATCCTTTGGCGATCGACAACGCCATGCACCCGCTGTGCCCGCCCAAGCTCGAGGTCTACAACGATGAGTTGTACGTCGTCGCCCAGACCGCCGAGCTGGTCGGCGACCGGATCAGCTACGGCAAGATGGCGATCTTCACCGGTCACAATCACCTTATCACCGTGCGGCACGGCAATGCCGGAGCGCTGGGCAAACTTCGGGAGCAACTCGAGGCATCGCCGACGCAGTTCGGCAAGGGTGTCGACTATGTGCTGCACGCGATCTTGCACCGAGTGGTCGACCAGTATCTGCCCATCTTCGAAATGATCGAGGACGACGTCCTGGCGATGGAGCGACGGTCGCTGCACGCTTTCCTCGGGCCAGAAGAGGTGGCGCGAATCTTCGAACTAAGGTCCGAACTCACGCGGTTCCAGCGCACGCTCGGGGCTATGGCCGAGCTGGTGCGAAAGCTCGTTCGCGGCCACTTTCCCTGCATCAGCGCCGAAATGACACCATATTTCCACGACGTCGCGGACCATGTCCACCGCGTGCAGTCCATGGTCGACGGCCTCCTGCTTGTCCTGTCCACGGTCTTCGAGGCCAGCAGCCTTCTGGAAGCGCAAAGGATCGGTGTGGTCACTCGCCAGCTCGCGGCCTGGGCGGCGATCTTGGCGGTCCCGACGGCGATCGCCGGAATATATGGCATGAACTTCAAGCACATGCCGGAACTGGACACGCCATATGGCTACTTCGTCGTGCTCGGAGTGATAGCGGTGTTCTGCCTTCTCCTATTCATGCGCTTCAAGAAGGCCAAGTGGCTATGAGTAACGCACTTCGCGAGCTTCTCCGTCCGCCGAGTCACAGCGCGCTTTGTGCGCGAGCGTGTCCAATCCAGTTCAAGATGAAGGTGCTTCCATGACCTCCCAGGTGACCGACGTTCTAGAAGCAGTCCAGTCATTCATCGCCAAAGGCTATGACCGCGAATACCGCGTCAAGGACGGCAATCTCGTCGATCTCGAACTAGGGTCAACCCTCGATGCATGCAGACGGATAGGCGTTTTAACCGCATGAGGCCAAGTATCGCACCGCGGAAGCGCCATCAAGCCGGCTGAGACACTCGATTTTCCCGCCCAGGTGTCAGGTTCACCACCAGGGTTTGGCGTTCAGGAGAGT
>NZ_JAAZUH010000010.1 GCF_013185915.1 Stenotrophomonas bentonitica
GCGCTGCTCATCGGTACCACACCAGGCGCGCACTCCCCCGTGCTGATCGACGCGCCCAGCACGGGAGCGGCTTGCGCCGGTGTCGCCAGCGCCGTCACCGCAGCCCTGAGCGGCGAGTTGGGTGCCAACACGCCAAAATAGCGGTGCCGGTGGGTGCGTGGCGGGGGAACCAGCGCGGCAATGCGGTCGATCAGCTCCAGCGGTGTGAGGTGCAGCTCATAAAGGCCGATATGAACCGGCCGGGGCGGGCGCAAGCCTGAGCAGCCATTCCCTGCACCGGAGTGTTTCGTGCCGCGCTTCGCCGCGACCGTGTCGCAGCTGCAGGATGCCGTGGCGCACGCAACGTCGCCGGCAGCGCATCTGCCCACGGCTCGCTATGCGCCTCACCGTCCCGAGCGCACGCTGCTGTATTCGCTGGTGCAGGCGCACTACCCGGACTTCATCGCGCGTCTTGAGGCCGAAGACCGCTCGCTGCCCGAGTATGTGCGCGAGGAGTTCGAGACCTACCTGCGCTGCGGCGTGCTCGAGCACGGTTTCCTGCGCGTGGTGTGCGAGCACTGCCGTGCAGAGAGGCTGGTGGCGTATTCCTGCAAGAAGCGCGGGCTGTGCCCGAGCTGCGGCGCACGGCGCATGGCCGAGTCGGCGCGGCATCTGGTGGAGGAGGTGTTCGGCCCGCGGCCGGTGCGGCAATGGGTGCTGAGTTTCCCGTACCCGTTGCGCTTCCTGTTCGCCAGCAAGCCAGAAGCCATTGGCCCGGTGCTGGGCATCGTGCAGCGCGTGATCGCCGGCTGGTTGGCCGATCAAGTCGGCGTCGACCACGCCAGCGCGCAATGCGGCGTGGTGACCCTGATCCAGCGCTTCGGCAGCGCGCTGAATCTCAACATCCACTTCCACATGCTGTGGCTCGACGGCGTGTACGAGGACACCACCGAGCGTCCGCAGCGCAAGCCGC
>NZ_JAAZUH010000011.1 GCF_013185915.1 Stenotrophomonas bentonitica
TCGGCTGCTGACGGCCCGATGCCGCAGACCCGCGAGCACATCCTGCTGTCGCGCCAGGTCGGCGTGCCGTACATCGTCGTGTTCCTGAACAAGGCCGACATGGTGGACGACGCCGAGCTGCTGGAACTGGTCGAAATGGAAGTCCGCGAGCTGCTGAGCAAGTACGACTTCCCGGGTGACGACACCCCGATCATCTCCGGTTCGGCCCGTCTGGCGCTGGAAGGCGACCAGAGCGACATCGGCGTGCCGGCCGTGATCAAGCTGGTCGAAGCCCTGGACACCTGGATTCCGGAGCCGGAGCGTGACATCGACAAGCCGTTCCTGATGCCGGTGGAAGACGTGTTCTCGATCTCGGGCCGCGGCACCGTGGTGACCGGTCGTATCGAGCGCGGCATCATCAAGGTCGGCGACGAAATCGAAATCGTCGGTATCCGTCCGGTCCAGAAGACCACCGTGACCGGCGTGGAAATGTTCCGCAAGCTGCTGGACCAGGGCCAGGCAGGCGACAACGCCGGTCTGCTGCTGCGCGGCACCAAGCGTGACGACGT
>NZ_JAAZUH010000012.1 GCF_013185915.1 Stenotrophomonas bentonitica
CTTGCTTTAAAACAATTGATATGTTGCTTGATCAAACGTCTGCAAGATGGACATACATCCTTCCTGCAGGCGCCTTCACAAGATACCTGCGCATACTGTCAAAGAACCTTGGAGTCGGCCTCAGCGCTTTCCTCCGTGTGCCCCGACGTTTCCGTCGTTGCGAGCCGCCCATTATAGCTGGCTTTTTCGCTTCGTCAACACCTTTTTTCGAGGTGGTTCCCGGTGACCTGGGACCGAAATGCCTGAGGCGTTTCGTCGTTGCGAGCCGCCTATTATGTCAGGCTTTTCGAATCTGTCAACAACTTGTGACGTAAACTTGAAGTTCTTGTTGAAGTTGTTGCTGCAAGTGCAGCAAAAAGCATGTGCTTGCAAAAAAAGGAAAACCCCGTTGCGCAAGCAACGGGGTTCTCGGGTGTAAACCCTGGCGATGACCTACTCTCGCATGGCTTGAGCCACACTACCATCGGCGCAGCTGCGTTTCACTTCCGAGTTCGGGATGGGATCGGGTGGTTCCACAGCGCTAATTTCACCAGGGAG